>JBEVXV010001066.1:0-5162 GCA_040505915.1 Sedimenticola sp.
ATTTCCAACAAAATCAAGTTTCATATTCCTACAATTGCAGAGTGACGTCATAACATGGTGGAAGTTGTGTGATTTTTTCTGCTCTCCGAAATAAATTAGTTTTGTGGTATAGTTGAACTTATACGAGTTCCGTGGAATATAGTGTTACGGGAAAATGAATTCGGAAAGCGAAAGCAGTGACAGTGGATGGGCACAAGTGCTCGCAAAAGGTAAACATTCTTCATCAAATGGGAAATTAGCACGTGGTGATGTTAGCAATGGCGTCTATAAACAGCGCGAGAAACGCAAGCGTGTATCAACTGATGGGGCATGTCCTAAATCTCCTCAACCAGGCTTCGATATATCCATAGACCAGTTCCGGTCCATGGACACTGATCAGAAACTGGACAGCATCTTTGCTTTCATGCATGACATGAATATTTCTCACAACCGTATTCGCAATATCGAGAAAGTAACGGACAATATGGCGGATAATCTACGCTTTGCGACTGGTCGAATCAAACTCCTTGAATATCGATCAATAGACCAGGAATCTAGAAACCGTCGCCTAAATCTCATTTTTCGTGGGCTTCCCGAATCATTTGGTGAGGACTGTGGTGTGATTGTGCGTGAGTTCCTTGTAAACAATCTCAAATTAACGAACGACTGTCACATTCAACGCGCCCATCGTCTGGGCCGCCGACCATTCAGTAGGGGGCGTGGCTTAGGCCCGCCACCTCATCGACCTGTTATCGTGGCATTTAGAGATTCCTGTGATATTGAACGGATCCTGGCCAATGCCAATATGCTGAAGGGCTCCCATTATGGAATAAGTCGGGATTACCCAGATGAGATATCTATGGCTCGGAAAAAACTATTCCCCAAAGTGAAAATGATCAAGGCCGAACGTTCTAATGTGAAAGTGTCCATTCAATTCCCGGCCAAAATAGTTGTCGATGTGGTTGAAGATATGTTCCCTGATTGGCAGGATGTACTACGAGGCAGTCGTCACGTGACGTCTAGCGTGGCGAGCAGCTTGAATGAACCACGACACGTCAGCACAGGTCACCCAATCAACAACCAACGTGAACACGTGTTGACCCCCGACTCGGGTGACCTCGCACACGTCAGCAGAGGTCATCCAATCAACAACAACCGCGAGAATGAGGCTAACTACAGCAACAACGTGCGTAATTCTGTGTTTAAGGATAACCCCAGCCCTCGCGACGGAAATGTCACCCACAATTCGGACAACATGAGTGGAACAGTGGAGATGCATCCGCCCCAAACCGCGTCGTCCTCCACAGTCGAAAATTTACTGGCCGAAAACAGAGAAATACCGGCTGAACCACAGGATAGAAATCCAAATTCTCCCAACTCCGCTCCCTCACACGTGACCCAGGCTGGGATTACCCAAACAAACATGACTAATGACCCAGAAAATTAGCGGTGTGTAGAGAGAACTGCAGTTATCACACAAACTCAAACCATTGTAGATCAAGATCAAGATGGTACTCCCCTAAATTCAAACGTGTCTGCCAAGCAGAATTATGGATCTGAAAAAAACAATTAACATAGGTGCACTAAATGTATGCGGTTTAAGGTCAAAACTTAATTATACAGAATTTGTTGATTTAGTAAACAAATATAATCTTTTTGGTGTTCTAGAATCAAAACTAGACAAATATGATATTATTGAACTCGAGGGTTACGACTTCATCCGCCAAACGAGGAAACAAAAGTTCATTAGGAGGTCAGGGGGCATTGGTATTTTTGTTAAACAACCACTTATGGAACATGTTCACATCGTAAATACATAATCTGATTATGTGATGTGGATAAAGATTGATCATTCTGCCCTTGGCATTAAAAATGATATTATTGCTGGATTTATCTATCAGCCACCTGAGAGCTCTCGTTTCTTTACGGCGGATGAGGCCGAGACCCTTGACATTGAAATTACATCCATGTGTATTGATCATAGTAATGTATATTTGTTCGGTGATTTCAACAGCCATATCTCGGATACAAATGAGTTTATTAATATTGATAATTTTCTAATGGAGAGCCTTGAAATTGAGGATGCAGGGGTTATTGAATACTTTAACAAGGTTGACATCTTGCCAAACTATGGTCTTGACATAAATAGAGTATCAAAGGACAAAAAGACAAATAATAGTGGACATCGTCTTATTGATGTTTGCAAATCTAACAATTTGTTTATATTAAATGGAAGATGCGGGGATGATAAGGGTATAGGGGAATTTACATTTAGAGATACTTCTATTATAGACTATGCTATTTCCTCTGTTGATGGACTGAAACATGTTCAACATTTCTCGATTGAAAGACTTGATGCTTTATTTTCAGATGGTCACTCATTACTTAGCACTAAGCTCATTTTTCAAATGGCAAAACCCCGAAAAGTTTACAAAGAAAATACATCACATACAAGCCTGAGAATGCCAATATGGAAAGAAAGTAACAAACAGTCATTTGTTACAAATATTGATACTGATAAGGTAAAAAACATAAGCTGCCACTTAATAAATTTACGATCTAATTTGTCAAATGTTACGGCTAACGACATAAATCAAACTACTTCTGGTATTGCTGATATTTTTGTTCATTCAGCAAATATTTCTTTAGCTAATGACAACCCAACGCGGGGTAACGGTAATTTTACATATAGATCAAATGACAAAGCATGGTTTGGTCCGAACTGTAAAAAGGCGCGTGAAAAATACCTACAAACCAAAAACATATTTGCTTCCCAACCGTCGGAAACAAATAGGCTAAATATGGTACAAGCCAGTAAAAATTACAAGAAAACAATGAACAAATATATACATGTACACAAAACTTCCACACAACGGAAACTAAGAAACTTGAAATCGCAGAAGCCTAAAGAATTTTGGAAAATTTTGAACAAAATGGAGAAAAATAAAAAGGCTGACAAGGTCACAATTGACGATTTGTACAATCACTTCAAAAATGTGAATATTAATGCAGAACACGAAGATGACTTCAATATAGATTTTCACATCGATGATGATGACGAAATACTAAACTCGTCAATAACTGATGATGAAATACGCAAATGCATCATCAAAATGCGAAACAATAAAGCTCCAGGGAGCGATAACATTATAAACGAATATATTAAGACAACAATAGATGACATGTTACCAATTTACACAAATTTGTTTAATTTAGTGCTTGAAACCGGTATTTTACCCGAATGCTGGCTTGAAGGCATCAGTAGACCTATTTATAAGGGAAAAGGGGCATCAGAAGACCCTGCAAATTATAGACCTATTACTTTGGTGAGCTGTTTTGGCAAGCTATTTACCTCCGTACTGCAAATCCGACTAAACAACTTTCTTGAATATGAAGAAATTATGAAAGAAAATCAGGCAGGTTTCAGGAAAGGATATTCTACTACTGACCATGTTTTTGTATTACACTCTTTAATTGAAATGTTAAAACAACACAAAAAGAAACTTTTTTGTTGCTTTGTAGATTTTAGTAAAGCTTTTGATAGCGTATGGCGTGTTGGATTGTGGCAAAAATTGCTCCAAAATAATATACATGGTAAATTTTTCAGAGTTATTCATAATATGTATCAAAATATTAAATCGTGTGTCTCGATTAATAACGAAAAATCAGCTTTTTTTGTAAGTAATGTGGGAGTGCGACAAGGAGAAAATTTATCTCCACTCCTATTTGCATTATTCTTAAATGATTTAGAAGGATATTTGGAGATAAATAACTGCAGAGGTGTAGAACTTAATTGCCAAACGCCAGATATACGCATATTTTTAAAATTATTGGTATTATTATATGCGGATGATACAGTTATTATGGCTGACAATGAAAAAGATTTACAATTTAATATGGACCATTTCAATGATTACTGTTCAAACTGGAAACTAAATGTAAATTTCAGTAAAACAAAAGTTGTCATATTTGGAGCTAGAAAAACTGGTAAATTTCATTTTAAACTTGGAGGGAATAGTATCGACATCACAGAAAATTTTAAATATCTGGGAATTTACTTTTCACAAACCAGATCATTCCTTAAAGCGAGACAACACATTGCCCAACAAGCGAGAAAGGCCATGCATCTTTTATATAAACGGATAAGATATTTTCAGTTACCAATTGATCTACAGCTTCAAATTTTTGACCATACAATACTACCAATTATGCTGTACGGGAGTGAAGTCTGGGGGTTTGAAAACTCCAAACTATTCGAAAACTTGCACTGTTCATTTCTCCGCACCATTTTGAAAATCAGGAAAAGTACCCCCCTATACATGCTCTATGCTGAGCTAGGTAGGTACCCAATTGAGATCCATATTAAATCCCGTATGATCAATTACTGGATGTCTTTGAAAACAGGGAAACAATCAAAGCTGAGCATTCTTACATATGACACTATTGTAAATGATACAAATACTTACAAATGGTTATCTTGCATCAGAAACATACTCCAAAATGTCGGTCGAAATGATTTGTGGTTAGAAACAAATATACAATTTCCTGAGGCTACAAAAAAATCAATAACTAGAACTTTAAAAGACCAGTACCTCCAACAATGGTCGGCATCATTGCAATCATCGTCCAAAGGTAAAACATATAACTTGTTTAAGACAGAAAACAAGTTTGAACCATACCTTATTAATCTTACAACAGCCAAATTCCTCCCGATAGTAAGATTTCGAACAAGTAACCACAAGCTACCAATCGAAACTGGGCGCTGGAATAATATAGATGTCGCAAACAGAAAGTGTATCCTATGCACTGCAAACAATATAGGTGACGAGTTTCATTACCTTCTAGAGTGTGATTTTTTCAACATAGAACGCAAAAAGTATGTCAAGAAAAGATTCTACCACCGACCAAATATCCTCAAATTCCAGGAGTTAATGCAAACTAATAATATAAATTTATTAACAAATCTTAGTCTTTTTGTAAGCATAATAATGAATACGTTCAATTAATGTTGTAGTCACTGAGTAATGACAATCTTACCCCATAATGTGGCACTTAGGCCTACACTGTTTGCAAAGGAATCATACCGTTAAAATATGTGTTAATCCATAAATGGCTAAAATTCCCAGAAACAGCAGACATTTTATTTTTTTGACTTCTGTACTACAGTGACAGGTCTTGACACC
>JBEVXV010001067.1:0-3119 GCA_040505915.1 Sedimenticola sp.
TTGCTTCGAAGAAGCCGATAGATCCAACCTGAAACGCAGTTTTCCTCTTGTCTTCCTCCCGAAGCTCCACCTGCCAGTATCCACTCTTCAGGTCGAGTTTGCTGAAGTATCTAGAGCCGGCAAGTAGATGTAACGTTTCCTCAATCCGAGGTAGGGCATATGCATCCTTTGTAGTGCGGGAGTTAAGCTTGCGGTAGTCTATACAGAAACGAATACTGCCATCCTTCTTCCGCACTATCACCACGTTTGATGAAAAAGGGCTGCTTGACTCTCGGATTGCGCCAACATCCAACATCTCCTTGACGTGCTCTCTTACTTCCTGTATCAAGCCTGGGGGTACCCGTCTATATGGCTCCTTGAATGGTTTGTCATCTTCCAGGTGTATTTCGTGGCGTATGACATCAGTGTGTCCCAAGTCTAACGGGCCCTGAGAGAAAATGTCTCGCCATTTTGACATCATGGTCGTTACTGCCGTCTTCTGTTCGCTGGTTAAAGCGGAATCATCGAGGTCAACTCCAAGGGAGGGTATGGTAGAATCCGATGTAGTCTGCTGGCTGCTATGTGCACTGGAAGACGCACTCGCATCCCCAATTACACAGCTCCGAAGAACATCAACCTCTTGTAGCTCGCACACTATGGACTTCGCAGGCAATGTGACTGTCCTTGCCGACAGATTGCACAACCGGACTGGCACTCTGGAGGTCTTCCCAGGATTCTGCAAACTGACAACACGCGGACAGGCAGATATCCTGGGGGAGTGATCCCTCAAACTGCGTTCGGTCACGGCGAAGTTAATCTGCTCAGATTTTCTGGTGAATCCTGTTATGGTTCGAGTCTCCATTGGCTTCAATGTCAGCTGATTGGTAGTCCGAACCACACCAACAGAATGCTGAGATATGGTCTGGAATGCCAATGTCCATGGCTCCGGTAACTGACTATGTTCATCTTCCATAGTCTGGTTCCTACAGGTCCGTATGATGTTGGTGCCCACTATGACTGGAACGGTGTCGTTATATGCCGTAGATGTTACAACCAATAAAGGTATCTGCATCGACTCTTCCAGGAAGGGTACCCTAACTTCAACCTCAACATATCCAAGGTACGGGACAGCTTGACCATTAGCTGCATCAACACGCAGACCCAAGTCTGCGATGTCGTGTAGCTCTGGGCGCGGATCCAGTAGTTCGCAGAATTTAGCCGTGACTGTACTGACCATGGAACCGGTGTCGATGAGGGCTTTCGTCTCCTGACCTCCTATGTAAATGGTGCTCAGGTTGCCTTCACCAACCAATCTCTTCAATATACCATGCTTAGGGCTCTTGTCCTGTGCAATGCCTCCAATCTGCCCTGCGATGGAGACATCTACCCGTTTAAATGGTCTTCCGGTGACTTCTTCTGTTCCTGTTCTTTGGTTTCATTTCCCTCCTTCTTGAAATTTCTGTTTCTTGGGAACCATCCACCCCTCCTGTTCTTGTTCAAGTTATCTATCTTCTTTTCCATCTTTTCCATCCTTGATAAAAGATCGGCCAGCATATTTCGTTCTCTATTCAGTTGAATTTGCTGTTGTTGTGGATTTCCAAGGGTTTCCTTGTATATATCCAACGACGATGCTTTTCTTTCCCTCTCCAACTCATTCTCTTCTGACCTTACTTTTCTTCGTAGGTCTTCGAAGTTCAGTTCTGTCTCGAAATATACCCTTGTTGCATTCTTCAACTCTGTACTGTCTAGACCTCTCCAAAACTTTATCCTAAGCATCTCGTTGCGTTGTGCTGCTCTAATCTGTCCCTTCCTGACGGCGTTCTGGAGTATCTCCTCGAGGCGTAAACCCCACGAGGTTACCGACTCGTTACTGGTCTGTTTAGTGCTGTAAAAATGTTGTAAAATGGATTCCCCACTAACAACATTTCCAAATACTCCTTCCATCTTACTCATAATCTCCTTAGGAGTAGCCAAGGGCCCCAGGGGTAGCAGCACTCGCCTCGCCTCACCTCTAAGAGAATGTCGGATGGCATGGCTAACGAGATGATCATGATATGTGCCCATGAGGCTTTCAACTTCCAACGACCATATATCGAAAGCACATTCGTTCTTGGGTGTTGGTTCTGTCCCAGAGAACACCGTTAACGACGGCTTCACATATATATTTTCACTCTGCTGTCTATCTCTACATCCTCTGTCACCAATGTGCGGTGTTTCGACTGGCACCATTCTCTCCTGTTCATATGCCTCCGTTCCCCTTCCCTGTTCTTGCAGATTTTCTTTCATCTGAATCTCTTCGGATATTGCCTGGGCTATCTCACCCTCAACTTCAAACAATAGCTGCAGTCTATCTGAATCTGGATTCCGCTCTTGTTTTCTCCCTATCAATGACTTCCAATCCACGGCGTCATGATGCTCATGCTTCAACCTGCTCAAGGAACTATTTGGGAATTCTCTAATTAGTGTCAATTCTCTCACTCTTTCCTTCTCCTCCCTAGCCAGTTGCTGAAGGGAATCCCTCTGCTCTTGCCCTGCACATGTCTTAGAACGGATGTCAGCTTGCAGTCTTCGCTCCTCATCCTGCAATTTTTCCCTTCTTTGTTTCATTCGCTTAGCTCCAGCTAACGTATTTCGTTCCTTCTCTTGTCTCTCCAATAGCACCTGCTCTGCGGTCAACCGTTGTCGTCTCTCATTTTCATATTTGATCTCCTTTGTCCTTACGAACAGTTCCTCCTGTAATCTATCTTCATTTAATTGGTTTATCCTCAACTCAATTTTCCGCAACCTACTGACTCTGTCCGTTTCCTCTTCCTCGAGTCTTTTCCTCCCCGATTCCATCTCCTTCTTTTTCAGGACCGCTAATCGCTCTGTAAGTTCCTTCTCAGAATCATGCACTTCAACAACTATCTGTTGCTCTAACTTCTGTCGGAGGGATGTACTTGATGGCCGACCTACCTTAGTCGCGCTATAAGAATAATCCTGCTTCCTCTTTCCTGTACTCGAATCCCTAGGCTTATCCAATCTAAGGAGACTAGGTGTGGCAAGAAAATCCTCTTTGCCCCCACCTTGTGTTGTCTTTGCATCATCCCGCTCTGTCCTAACAATAGGTGGTGATTTTTCCACCCCATCAGAAACATCCT
>JBEVXV010001068.1:0-4307 GCA_040505915.1 Sedimenticola sp.
ATGAAGCCATTATTACTCGATTACCCACCTGAAGTAGCGAGGAGCCCATAAAATGGATCCAAACTGAAAACTACAGAGCTTGAGGAGGTCGCCCAGCACCTCCCCCCAGGCAGGAGCGACTTCAGTCGCGATAGAATTTAGCACAATACCATTCGGCCTCACGCTGTTTTTTTTCGGGTGATTAAGATAACATCCCCGCAACTCATTAGTCAGTTCCCACGCTCCCCAAAAGCACAGCTCCATGAAACGTCTGCTGATTCTGCTGGTGAAGGGCTATAGCTACCTTATCAGCCCTTTTCTCGGCAACAACTGCCGCTACTACCCCACCTGTTCGGAGTATGCTCAGGAGGCGATAGAGCGCCATGGTATTTTGGCCGGGCTGTGGCTTGCCATCAAGCGTGTATCCCGCTGCCATCCGTTTCACGAAGGGGGCGTAGACCCAGTGCCCGATCCAAAGAAGAGAGACCACCACTGATTGAATCTGCCCACTCCCCGTAGGAGCGGTGCCGCCGCCGCGAAGAACGTCGCGCAATCCCTATCCGGACAAACTCATCCAAAATCCTGCCAACCCTAAACAGCAGGGTTTTCATACAGAGCCATATTGAGTTATAACCCCAGGACAACAACCAAACAGACACCCCAGGATCTCCAGAATGCACTCCCCATTCTCATCAACCGCCACCTTTCGCGAAGCCTTTGAGAGCGGACTCGATAACCTGCTGCGAAATAACACCGGCCTGGGGGTCTATATCCTGGTACTGGCCAATGCCGGTTTTGATATAAAAATCTGGTCACACCTGGCCACGCCCCTGCGTAACCGGTTTGAACAGCTGGCATCCAATTATCGTCAACTGCAACAGCGTGGCGAAAAGCCGGATGCAGCAGAAGATGATCTGGAGGTATTCAGGCAGCTGCTGGCCCTGGGCTTTAACGGTCTTGAACATACCGCATTTCATCACCAGGGACCCTGGGAGGTGCAATACAACCCCCTGCGCTCATTTCGCCCGCCACGCATTGCCAATGGTTTGATTGAGGGAGTTTCTGCCCCCTTCAACCCCAACGGCTTCCACTTCGCCAAGCCCTTCCTCAGTAAAGAGATCTTCTGGCAGGGTGACCTTCTTGGACGCAACTCGGCACTCTTCTATAACAAGTTCCCGTTTGTTGAGCTGCACGGTCTACTGGTGCCCGAGCACCAAGAGGGCAACCCCCAGTTTCTACGCAAAGAGGATCACGACTACATCTGGGAATTGACGGAAAGTCTGGGTGAAAAAATAGAGGGTGTCGGTTTTGGCTATAACAGCTATGGTGCTTACGCCTCGGTCAACCATCTCCATTTCCAGATGTTCGTGCGCAGCCGGCCACTGCCAATAGCCCGCCCCCGCTGGCGGCACAACGGTGGTGCCATCAACTATCCGGTAGAGTGCAAACTCTTCAGCTCAAAGTCTGAAGCGTGGGAATATCTCAACGGCCTTCACCTGGAGCAGAGAGCCTACAACCTCGCCTACCTCCCCGGCATGCTCTACTGCACCCCACGGCAACAGCAGGGGAGCGTACCTGTAGCCTCATGGAGTAGTGGCTTCGCCTGGCACGAGATGATGGGGAGCTTCTCCCTCTTCGACCACAAAGCCTTTTTTCAGCTAACGGAGAAGGACTTGACCAGGGCTCTGGCCGCTGCGGGTACCGCTAAATGATAGACCTTGCTTGTTTTATTGTAACTATTCAGCTGGGTTTGGGGGCGGCATATTTTATGCCGTACCTCCCTGTAGGAGCGCTTTCTCGAAGTGCGATGGATAGTTGCTCTATGGTCGTTGTTTTATCGCGGTCCGAGAGAGCACTCCTACAATAAGATCGGAGTCCGGTACTGAATAGTTACCCGTGAACTACATCCTAACTTGGGATAACAGGTAGAGGTCTATCGCGATAGATTCCACAAAAAAGAAGAGGGCGATGCCTGTCATCTGCATGGATGCCAGTTGCCCATGCTCTTTAGTTCTTTTAACAAGCCGTTTGATCTCGGTAGTAATCCAGATCAGATTTATGATGGGTACGAATACAAACAGCAATATCATCAAACCAAAACCGGCATCCGTCTGGTTGAATCCAAACAGCAGATCGTTGGCGCCGGCAATGAAATAGATTATCGGAAGCTGTGTTGTGCTGATTGCGATAGATCTGAGGGTATTCAGTTTTATCCCCTTTAGCTTGGTTGCCACTCAGTGCGGTGTTAATCGTGGTGTAACTATTCTTTGTCAGCTATTGATCTCCCTGATACCCAGATACCAGCGGGCGATCAGCAGGGTGCTCCAGTAGACCACCCAGAAGGCGAAGATGACATCACTGAAAAAGTGCGCCCCCTGAATGATTCGCCCACCGCCGGCGATGGCGCCGATGGCGATACCCAACACCAGCCAGCGCCGTTGACGAAAGACCCAGGCGAGACTGATAAAGAAGAAACCCATACCGGCATGTCCGCTGACAAAGGAGCAGTTTCTGTTGCACTGCTCTTTAAATTCCAGCAGTGGTGTGAATATCTTGCCACCACCAAACTCTGCCACATCCCGGGGGCGAGCGCGCTCCGAATAGGCTTTGAATACCTCGTTGACGATCAAACCGGGGCCTATGGCCAGCACCATTAGCAGAAATAGCGCCTTGCGCCGTTGTGCGAGCTGATACTCCTTACCTTTGAAGCGCTTTACCACCCAGAAAAACAGCAGGCCCAAGAGGATGAAGATATGGATATCGGCAAACAGCTTGTAGATACCGTAGATCAGGGGCTGTCTGTCCAGATAGAAACCCGTCTCCGGCAGATAGAAGAGAGCAGAGACCCAGAGATCAACTTGAGGAAAGAGCAGAAACAGCACCAGCATGGCGATGCAGATCAGCAGATCAGGGCGAAGTTTGTTGATCAGATCAGTCATGGTAGCCACGGAATCCGCTCAGGTGATAGAGATAAACCCGGAGTTCGAGGTTGGAGTAGACTTTGACCTGCTGCTCGCCGAGGAAGGTCGCCTGACGGAAACGGTCTCCCTCGCTGAACGGGCGTAGGGTGACAAACAGATACTCGCCATCATCAAATTGGGTGATATCCGCTGCTAGCTGGTACTGATCACCTATTCTGCCACCAGGGTTCCAGGCGATAGGAGCGAGCTGTTGTGGCTCCATATAGTAACCGAGGTAGGCGAGAACCTTACGTGAGCGTCCGGTGAGTCTCGCTTCGGGGTAGTTGGCGGCAACGGCGGAGACTTTATCACTCAGCTCTCTCCAGCCGAGCATACGCGAGTAGGGGTCTTTGCCGCGCTTCAGTTCGATATCGAGGCTATGAGTAATGAAGTGGTAGTGGTAGATGGTGCTCAGGATCAGCAGGTTGATTATGATAGCCGCCCCGAGCCAGCGGTAGGCTCTGCGCTTTACCAGCATAGCCACGACAAAGGGTGTGGCGGTGACAAATGCTGGAGCGGCCCAGTTGGGGTAGGCGCGTGTCATTAGTGCCTGTAGTGAGATCACGCCAAGCATGGCCAGGGCAGGCCATAACAGTAGCCGCAGTTTGTCATCGGAGAGGGTCGAGGGTGCCAGTCCGTGGCGAAAGAAGAAGAACATCAGTAGAGGGCCAAAGACGACAAACTGGCCAGCGAGAAACTCCAGCAGTTGCTCTGGGTGAAACAGATCACGCTCAAGTTGGGATATCTCGGCAGTATGGCGGAAGCTGATAAAGTCGTTGAGATAGTTCCAATAGAGGTTAGGTGAAAAGATCAGCGCCGCCAGCAGAGTAGCCACCCACAGGCGTCGATCAAGCAGCAGCCTGCGATAGTAGGGTGAAGTGAGCAAGTACATCAGCAGGCCGACAGCCAATATTCCCATGGAGTATTTGCTCAGCAGGCCAAGGCCTGCGGCGGTACCTGTGGCAAGCCACCACTTCCAGCCACTGTCATCACGCGCCTTGATAAACAGCAACACCGTCAACCCCCAGAAGAAGAGCAGGGGGGCGTCGGTAGACATGAACATAGACTCCAACCCCACCACCGGCAGGCAGATGAAGGTGATACCGGAGAGTGCCCCGACCTTCTCATCGTAGAGGTTCTTGCCGATGCCATAGACCACGGTTGCAGCAGCGGCGTAGAGCATCAGACCACCGGCCTTGATGGCCAGTTCCGAGTAGCCCCATAGGCTGGTAGTGAAGTGGATGACCCAGGCCACCATCGGTGGCTTAGAGTAGTAGCCAAGACCGGGTTTGAGGGACCACCAGAAGTAGTAGGCCTCGTCATAGAATAGCTGTAGATCGATACCTTCGATCACCAGTATTCGGTAGA
>JBEVXV010001069.1:0-18922 GCA_040505915.1 Sedimenticola sp.
CCCCCTATGGAGAAAATGTCTCAATGGGGAGAGGAAAAAAGTAACAGAATGGAGTATCAGGAAAGCCTATGAAACTGGGAGTAGTCATTCTCGCCGCCGGTCAGGGAACACGGATGAAGTCCGCCCTGCCAAAGGTGCTTCACCCGCTGGCGGATAAGCCGCTGTTGGGTCATGTCATCAGTGCGGCACACAAGCTGGGGGCGGCACAGATTGCGGTGGTCTATGGCCATGGTGGTGAGCAGGTGCGCTCGGCTATCACTGATAGCAGTCTACTCTGGGTGGAGCAGGCAGAGCAGCTGGGCACCGGTCATGCGGTGGAGCAGGCGATGTCCTCCATGAGCGGGATGGATCTTGTGCTGGTGCTCTATGGCGATGTGCCGCTCACCTCACCCGAGACCCTCGATAACCTGATCCAGGCCCTGGCAGGGAGTGACCTTGCGTTGCTTACCATGTCCTTGGCGAACCCCACCGGTTACGGCCGCATTGTTCGCAGTAGTGCCGGTGCGGTGTGCAGTATCGTCGAGCAGAAGGACGCTTCTCCTGGGGAGCTGGCCATCGACGAGGTCAATACCGGTATCTTGGTGGCAGATAGGGAGCGCCTGGATGACTGGCTGGCAAAGCTCGATAGCGATAATGCCCAGGGTGAGTTCTATCTCACCGATATCGTCGCTATGGCGGTGGCAGAGGGGGTTGAGGTGCGCTCTGTTCAATCAATCGACGAGTATGAGGTGATGGGGGTCAATGATCGTCTCCAGCTTGCTACTCTGGAGCGCCATTATCAGCAGACTCAGGCAGAGAGGTTGATGCGCGCCGGAGTCACTCTGCGTGACCCCGCCCGTTTTGATCTGCGAGGCGAGCTTACCACCGGCAGAGATGTGGAGATTGATGTTAATGTGCTGATTGAGGGTGAGGTCTACCTGGGGGATGGCGTACAGGTTGGTGCCAACACGGTCATTCGCAACAGCCACATCGCCGCCGCAGTGGTGATCAAAGAAAACTGTGTCATTGAAGATGCACGGGTGGGTGAAGAGTCGATCATTGGCCCCTTCGCCCGGCTGCGCCCGGAGACTGAGTTGGCCGCCCGGGTTCATATCGGTAATTTTGTCGAGATCAAAAAATCGACTGTCGATGAGGGGAGTAAGATCAACCACCTCAGCTATGTTGGTGATACCACCGTGGGCCGTACTGTCAACATTGGTGCCGGTACTATCACCTGCAATTACGATGGCGCCAACAAGTTTCGCACAGTGATCGGTGACAACGCCTTTATCGGCTCCGACAGCCAGCTGGTGGCACCGGTCGAGGTGGCAGAGGGAGCAACCATCGGTGCTGGCTCCACCATCACCCGTGATGCTCCGGCCAATACATTGACCTTGAGCCGCGCCAAGCAGTTCAGTCTTAAATCCTGGATACGCCCAACTAAGAAGAGTAAGGATTAACCTATGTGTGGAATTGTAGGCGCCATCTCCGACCGTAATGTCTTGCCACTGCTGATGGATGGTCTGCAGCGGTTGGAGTATCGTGGCTATGACTCCGCCGGGGTCGCCATCAGGGAAGAGAGCGGTGAGATGAAGCGTTTTCGCTCCCTCGGCAAGGTTGGGGTATTGCGCCGACTGGTGGAGGCGTCTCCTGTTACCGGCAAGCTGGGTATTGCTCATACCCGGTGGGCTACCCATGGTGCTCCGTCAGAACAGAATGCCCACCCCCATATGAGCGGAGTCCGGGTGGCGGTGGTCCACAACGGCATTATCGAAAACCATAATAGTCTGCGTGACCAGCTACAGGGGCTGGGCTATAGCTTTACCTCGGAGACCGATACGGAGGTGGTGGCTCACCTGCTAGCCCATAAACTGGGGCTCGGGAAAGATCTCTTCAGTGCCGTACAGGAGGCAAGCCAGGAGATGAGGGGGGCTTATGCTTTGGCAGTGTCAAGCCCTGAAGATGCAGAACGCATTGTTGTCACCCGGGAGGGCAGTCCTCTTGTCATCGGCGTCGGTGAAGGTGAGAATTTTATCGCCTCCGATATCGCGGCACTCCTGTCGGAGACCCGTGATTTTATCTTTCTGGAAGAGGGTGATATTGCTGAGATCCGTCGTGACCGTATTACCATCTACGATGCCGCAGGCCGCTTGGCTGAGCGCCCGGTGAAGCGCTCCATGGCCTGCTCCACCAACGTCGATAAAGGGCCTTATCGCCACTACATGCTGAAAGAGATCTTTGAACAGCCGGGAGTGATCTCCGAAACGCTGGAGGGGCGCATTCATAAAGGGCGCCTGCTGGAAGAGAGCTTTGGTCATGAGATCAGAGCGCTGCTTGATCGTGCCCGGCAGGTACAGATCGTCGCCTGCGGCACCAGCTACCATGCGGGCATGGTGGCCAGGTACTGGCTGGAGGAGGCGGGTATTCCCTGCGCCGTCGAGGTCGCCAGTGAGTTTCGCTACCGCAAGAGCGTAGTACAGGATGGTACTCTCTTTGTCACCATCTCTCAGTCTGGCGAGACCGCCGATACTCTTGCGGCCCTGCGGGGGATCGCTGGCAAGGGCTATATCGGCTCCCTCTGCATCTGCAACGTGCCGGAGAGTTCGCTGGTGCGGGAGTCTGACGCCTCTCTGATGACCCGGGCCGGGCCGGAGATCGGCGTCGCCTCCACCAAGGCGTTTACCACTCAGCTGGTGGTGCTGCGCCTGTTGACCCTGGCTCTGGCCAAACGCCAGGGGATGAGTACTGAGTGGGAGAGGGAGAGGGTTAATGAGCTGCACTCCCTGCCGCGGCAGGTGGAGGTGGTGCTGCAGCTCTCCGGCGCTATTCAGGGGATGGCGAACGCTTTTGATGCCAAGCAGCACGCCCTGTTTCTCGGCCGAGGCCCCTTCTATCCTGTTGCGATGGAGGGGGCGCTGAAGCTGAAGGAGATCTCTTACATCCATGCCGAAGCCTACCCTGCGGGGGAGCTGAAACATGGTCCGCTGGCGCTGGTAGACGCCAAGATGCCGGTGATCTGCGCCCTGCCTGATGACCCGCTATTGGAAAAAGTGCTGTCAAATCTGCAGGAGGTGAGGGCTCGCGGTGGTGAACTCTTTCTCTTTAGTGATCAATCGGTCAATATTGAGCTGGATCATTTTCACAATCTCACGCTATCTGATATCTACCCAGGTACCGCCCCCATCGTCTATAGTATTCCTCTGCAACTGTTGGCGTACCATGTGGCGGTCTTGAAGGGAACCGATGTGGATCAGCCGAGAAATCTGGCGAAATCGGTGACGGTGGAGTAGGTTATCCCCTCTCCAGCAGCACATCGACAGTCCGCTCGGAGAGGTCTAGTTTTTCATTAAAACCACAGTAGTTACGCAATCTTGCAAGGTAGGTGATATGTACCTGGCGGCCGTGTACCTCTACCCCCTGCTCCCTAAGCGCGGCAAAACTGCGAGACAGCCGCTCCGGGGTCATTCCCAGCCAGGAGGCCATCAGCCGTTTTGAGTAGGGGAGTGTGAAACGGTTTCTCCCTCCCCCCTCCACCGATAGCTCAAGCAGATAGGCCGCCAGTCGTTGAGTGGTCGTGCGCAGGCGTAGATCCTTTATCTGACGGACCATGGTGCGGAACTGGTTTGAGAGTGAGGCGAGTAGGTGTAGTGAGAAATCCCCCTCCTGACGGATCAGATCCAAGAGCACTTGTGACGGGATGGTGAGAAGATGGCAGTCGGTCATCGTTTGGGCCGACATCAGGTAGGGTTTGCGTGTTAGCACCGGCGCAAGAAGGAAGCTGTCTCCCGGATGCAGTATTTCAACTACCGTATGCTGCACGCCAGCCCCTTTTACTGTCAACTGTACCAGCCCCTCGACCAGGATGTAGAGCACTTCTGCGTCACCACCCTCTTCGAACAGGGTCTCCTCGGCATCGACTATCTCCTGAGTGAAATGGGTGGCGAGCACCTCCAGCTCATCACGGGATATCTGAGAAAAGAGGGGGATATTTTCAAGCGTAGTGATGCTGGCCATGGTAGGTCACCGGGAGTTGTGTGGCTGAAGTATATTTGGAGCGACAAGGGAAGGCTAACCCTTTTTCAGCAGTACCTGAATAGATTCGGCTGAGTTGAATCCTGCACAAAGAGGTGCAGGTGATTAATTGGGCGAAGCCGTCTCCGGCTCCGCCTGATCAAGCAGACTAATAACGTGGTGGCTGGTAAGCCCTGCGCTCACTCCCCTGGATGATCGGTTTGAGGAAGATTTCAACACGGCGGTTGAGTTGACGGCCCGCTTCGCTGTCATTGGTTGCGCGGGGCTCACGTTCCCCTCTGCCCTCGGTGCGTAGGCGATCATCAGGTACCCCTCGGGCTGCTAGATAGTTTGCTGTGTTTTCGGCGCGCTGCTCTGAAAGCTGTTGGTTGTACTGATCAGAACCGACACTGTCGGTGTGGCCGATGATGTGTACAACAGTGCGATCATACTTGCTGATCACCCGTGCCAGCTTATCCAGGGAGGTCTGGAAAGAGTATTTTATCCGTGCCTTGTTGAAATCGAAGGAGATCTCTGAATCGAGGGTTAGCTTCAGCGTATCGTCACGCATCCGCTCGATCTCCAGCTCATTGTTGGCTTGCTCCTGCGCCAGAGAGGACTCAAACTCCTGCTGCTGATTGTCCATATAGTTACCGGCGGCACCACCGGCAAGTGCGCCTACTACGGCCCCTACCCATTTGCCTTTGCCATGATTGACTTGGTGCCCAATTACTGCACCGGCAACAGCGCCGGTTGCAGCGCCGATTTTGGTGCGTCGATAGGAGTCATCCTGAGTGCAGCCAGCAAGGGTAACCGTGCTGGCCAGAAGAAGAGTAACGAGCTTCTGATGTTTCATCGCTTGGTGCCTGAAAGTGAATAATTACCTCATAGAATATAGACTACGAGGGGCAAAGTCATCGACCTTTGTCACAGCTTTGACTCGGTAGCGAGTTGAGTTTCATCAAACAGCAAGCGGCCTGAATAGACTATGATCAGCCCCCTGTACAAGGCAGAGCAAAAAATAATGAAGTACCTATTTCAGATATTACTATTTACTCTCATGCTGTCTCAGCTAGGTCTCTCTCCGGCATCGACCCATGCCCAGTATCGTGAAGTCAGACAACTGGGTGAACTCAATGGCATAGCGCTGCACTGCCGGCGTATTGAAGAGACAAGGCGCATGAAGCGCGCAATGGTGGAGCATTTGCCGAAGATAAAGGCGCTGGGGGATCTCTTTGATCAGGCATCCCATGAGCGTTTTCTCTCTATATCACAGGGTGAGGAGACCTGCCCGCTAAAGAGCCAGTTTAAACGCCAGGTCAGCAAGTCGATTCAGGCGCTTCAGGTCATGTTTGCCGGGCAGTCAGTAGCTGCAGAAGAGGTGGTGGACGATGCTGCTGTTGATGGTCGCTATCTGTTGATGAACCACTATGGCCAAGCGGTAACGGATGAGGATTTTCGTGGCAGTTTTCAGTTGATCGCATTTGGCTATACCCACTGCCCCGATATCTGCCCCACCTCCCTGGCGGTAATCTCTACCACCATGGATATCCTGGGCGACGCGAGCAAACAGATACAGCCGCTGTTTGTTACCGTTGACCCCAAGCGGGATACCGCTGATGTACTGGAGAAGTACGTAGGCTATTTTCACCCCAGGATTATCGGCCTCACCGGCTCCCTTGAGTTGGTTGAACGTGCCGCCCGCAACTACAAGGTGCGCTACGAGAAGGTGATCAACGAAGGGGATAGCCCCGACCGTTACTGGATGGATCATACCGCTTCGGTCTACCTGATGGGCCCAGATGGAGGCTTCCTGGCAAAATTTGCTCACGGTATTTCGGCTCAGGTGTTGGCGGAGAAAATCAGGCAATATCTATAGCGGCCTGATCTACTCCCTGCCATGATTTGTTCAAGGTTTGGCTAAGGCAGAGAGTATAATCAGCCGCTGTGGCAGAAAATACCGAAGGGCCTGGAATGCTGATTACCGAGATACTGGCACGCAACGCCAGGGTGTATGGGGATGAGATCGCGCTGGTGGAGCGTACACCGGAGGTTGGCCTGCGGCGTGAGATCAGCTGGAGAACGTTCGACAGCGAGGCCAACCGTTTTGCCAACGCACTTATGGCCCATGGTGTGGAGAAGGGCGACCGGGTGGTGCAACTGATGATGAACTGCCTGGAGTGGCTGCCCGCCTACTTCGGCATTCTCCGTAGCGGTGCCTGGGTGGTACCGCTGAATTTCCGTTTTGAGGCAGAGGTGATTCTGGCCTGTAGTGAACTGGCCGATGCACGGGTACTGCTCTTTGGCGAAGAGTTTGTAGAGCGGATTACTAAGGTCAAAGGGGCGCTGGATAAGCGCGTTCAGCACTACCTGTTTATCGGGCCGGATGAGGCCTGCCCCACCTATGCGCAGTGCTACACTGACTTTATCCGCGATGCCAAAACCACCTCCCCCGCTCTACCCCTGCAAATTACTGATGATGCCGCTCTCTATTTCACCTCTGGAACCACCGGTCGGCCGAAGGGTGTACGACTTAGCCACCGTAATCTGGAACACGCCTGCTACGTTGAGAATCGGCACCATAACCAGACGCACGATGATACCTTTCTCTGTATACCACCCCTCTACCACACCGGTGCCAAGATGCACTGGTTGGGTCACTTTATGGTGGGTGCGAGGGGCGTAATCCTCAGGGGGGTGGAGCCAAAATGGATTTTGCAGGCAGTATCCGAGGAGAGAGCAACCGTAGTCTGGCTGCTGGTGCCCTGGGCGCTTGATATCCTCGCGGCTATCGACAGTGGTGAGATCGACATCAGCCAATATCAGCTCTCCCACTGGCGGTTGATGCACATCGGTGCTCAGCCGGTGCCGCCCAGCCTAATCACGGAATGGAAGCGCCATTTCCCTAACCAGGACTACGATACTAACTACGGACTGACGGAGAGCACCGGTCCCGGCTGTGTTCACCTCGGTATTGAAAACAGCCATAAGATTGGCGCTATAGGGATCCCCGGTTTTGATTGGGAGTGCCGTATTGTCGATCTCGAAGGCAGCGACCTGTTAGTGGGTGAGGCGGGGGAGCTGTTGGTGAAGGGGCCGGGGGTGATGCGGGAGTACTACAGAAATCCACAGGCGACCCGAGAGGCGCTACGGGATGGCTGGCTCCACACCGGCGATATCGTCCGTCGTGATTCTGATGGTTTCCTCTGGCTGGTGGATCGCAAGAAGGATCTGATTATCAGTGGTGGCGAGAATATATCGCCGGTGGAGATCGAGCACTTTTTTATGGCTCACCCCAAGATCCAGGATATTGCTGTCATCGGTACTCCTGACCAGCGCCTGGGCGAACGGGTGACCGTCATTATCCAGGTCAAGGCTGGAGAGGCGCTGGAGAGAGAGGAGGTGCAGCATTTTGCCGAAGGATTGCCCCGCTACAAACGCCCGCGGATGATCCACTTTGACCAAGTGCCACGCAACGCCACGGGTAAGATCGAAAAGCCCAAGCTGCGGGAGCGGTATGTTCGATAGGGTGTCATTGGCAGAGATTATGAGAACCTTGCGCGAGAATGAACTAATCAGGTATCTCTGCACCCTCTGCGGTACTCCCTGCTCTCTGTGATCCCAAAGGGATATTCACCCGAGGTCGAGAAGCCAGCCCTCCACTGATAGAATAGCCCGATGGATGTCTCTCATATTCTCGATAATCTCAACGATGCCCAGCGTGATGCGGTCTCCGCGCCAGCGGGTGGGGCTTTGGTGCTGGCCGGTGCTGGCAGTGGCAAAACGCGAGTGTTGGTACACCGTATCGCCTGGCTGATCCAGGTGGCGGGTGCTTCACCCTGGAATATCCTTGCTGTCACCTTTACCAACAAGGCGGCACGGGAGATGAAAGGGCGTATTGAGGAGCTGCTCGGCCACCCGGTGGGGGGCATGTGGGTGGGTACCTTTCATGGTCTTGCACACCGCCTGCTGCGTGCCCACTGGCAGGAGGCGAAGCTCCCCCAGGGTTTCCAGATTCTCGATAGTGATGATCAGTTCCGTATGATCAAGCGGTTGATGAAGGCGCTTGATCTGGATGAGACGCGTTGGCCGCCACGCCAGGTACAGTGGTTTATCAATGGCCAGAAAGATGAGGGGTTGCGACCTCAGCATCTGGATGAGGGAGGTGACCCCTTTCAGCGTCAGATGATCCGGCTCTACCGCGAGTACCAGGAGGCGTGCGACCGTACCGGTGCGGTGGATTTTGCCGAACTGCTGTTGCGTGCTCATGAGCTGCTGCGTGACCGCCCCGACCTTCTTCAGCACTACCAGGAGCGGTTTCAGCACATCCTGGTGGATGAGTTTCAGGATACCAACTCGATTCAGTACGCCTGGCTGCGGCTGTTGGCGGGCTCCCGCAACAATCTTTTTGCCGTCGGTGACGATGATCAATCGATCTACGGCTGGCGCGGTGCCCGGGTGGAGAATATACGCGATTTCCAGAAGGACTATCCCAGTGCTCCGCTGGTGAAGCTGGAGCAGAACTACCGCTCTACCGCTACTATTCTCAAGGCGTCCAATGCGGTGATCGCCCGTAATCCGTCACGCCTTGGCAAAGAGCTCTGGACCGATGGTAGTGATGGCGAGCCAATCAGCCTCTATGCCGCCTTCAATGAGGTGGATGAGGCGAGGTTCGTTGTTGGCCAACTGCGCAGTTTTATCAGCGATGGTCACGCCCGTTCAGAAGTGGCCATCCTCTATCGCTCCAATGCCCAGTCACGCCTATTTGAGGAGGCACTGATTCAGGCCCAGATACCCTATAGGGTCTATGGCGGACAGCGTTTCTTCGAGCGGGCGGAGATCAAAGATGCCCTCGCCTATCTCAGAATGATAGCCAACCCGGAGAATGATCCCTCTTTTGAGCGTTCGGTGAATATGCCTCCCCGGGGCATAGGTGCCCGTACTATGGATGCGGTACGGGCTCACGCCCGGGATTTTGGCTGCTCCCTGTGGCGTGCTGCCCGTGAACTGGTGGCGGGTGGTGGTATGACCAAGCGGGCGGCAACCGCTCTGAGTGGATTTCTCGACTTGATTGATGAGCAGCGGGTGGGTACAGAGGGGCTGGCGCTGCATGAGATGGCAGATCAGGTGATCTCCGCTGCCGGGCTTGAGGCGCATTTCAAGAATAGCCGCGACGGCAAGGGGCTCGACCGCATCGAAAACCTGGAGGAGTTGATAGAGGCGACGCGACAGTTCACCCAGGAGGTGCTGGCCATGGGGGAGGAGAGTGAAGGGCCGGAGATGGATGACCTCACCGCCTTTCTCGCCCATGCAGCCCTGGAGGCGGGGGAGGCCCAGGGTGACGCCTACGAAGAGTGCATTCAGTTGATGACGCTGCACTCTGCCAAAGGCTTGGAGTTTCCACTGGTCTTTATTTCTGGGCTGGAAGAGGGGCTCTTTCCTCACAACATGTCGAGTCAAGATCCCGAGCGACTGGAGGAGGAGCGGCGTCTCTGCTATGTCGGTATGACCCGCGCCATGGAGCAGCTCTATCTCACTTATGCCGAAAGTCGCCGTCTCCACGGTAGTGAGAGCTACCCCTCGCCATCACGTTTTCTCCGTGAGATTCCACCGGAGCTGGTACAGGAGGTGCGTGCTAGGCCCCAGGTGAGTCGTCCTCTCTACACCCCATCGCCGTCCACCTTTGCTGCTGATGAGGGCGCCTTTCAGCTGGGCCAGCGGGTATGCCATGCCAAGTTTGGTGAGGGGGTGGTGCTGAATGCCGAGGGCTCAGGTGGTAGTGCCCGGGTGCAGGTCAATTTTGCCGATGTGGGTGCCAAGTGGCTGGTGGTGGCCTACGCTAACCTTCAGCCGCTGTGAGCGGGTTCACGCTTTTGCGCATGCGAGTCGACTCCGACCCCGAGCATCAGCTGAACAGTTACTCAAATCAATGATCAATATCCCGCTGGCACTCTATTTTCATATTCCCTGGTGCATTCAAAAGTGTCCCTATTGTGACTTCAACTCACATGCAGTGAAGGGTGAGCTGGATGATAACGGCTATGTAACCGCCCTGTTGGCTGATCTTGATTATGAGTTGTCACGGCTACCGAAGCGTGAAGTGGAGTCAGTTTTTATTGGTGGCGGCACCCCCAGTCTCTTCTCGGCGAGGGCGATAAAGCGGCTCCTTGACGGTGTTCGAGAGAGGCTCTCTTTGGTGGGGAGTGCAGAGATTACACTGGAGGCCAATCCGGGCACCCTGGAGGCGGGGCGCTATGCAGGCTATCGAGAGGCTGGCGTTAACCGCCTCTCTCTCGGGGTGCAGAGCTTTGATGCTGAGGCGCTGATCCGGCTCGGCCGTATACATGGGTCGGAGGCGGCGATGGCGGCGGTGGAGTCAGCCCGATCGGCCGGTTTTGATAACTTCAATATCGATCTGATGTTCGGGCTACCTGGACAGACGGTGGAGCTGGCGCGGACAGACCTCGAAACCGCCATTGGGCTGGCGCCGACTCATATCTCCTACTATCAGCTGACCCTGGAGCCGAACACGCTTTTCTATAGTCAGCCTCCCATCCTGCCGGAGGAGGCGTTGCTTTGGGATATTCAGGTTGCTGGACAGGCGTTGCTGCAGAAGGCGGGATTTCACCAGTATGAGGTGTCGGCATACGCCCAGCCCGGTAGGCACTGCCGCCACAACCTCAACTATTGGCATTTTGGTGACTATTTGGGAGTGGGTGCAGGTGCCCACGGTAAGGTCACCCGCCCCCAAGACAGCCAGGTAGAGCGGCGTTGGCGTTGGCGCAATCCGGGGGATTTTATTCTCCATGCGGGAAGGGCGGCAGCAGTTAATGGCAGCCAGGTGCTGAAGAGCAGCGATTTGATGCTTGAGTTTTTGATGAATGCCCTGCGGCTTACCGAAGGATTTGATCTTGACCTGTTCAGCGAAAGAACCGGGCTGGATTCAGATCGGCTGCTCTCACAAATGGAGGGGCCGCTTCAGCAGGGCTTAGTGGTCATCGAGAGGGGAAGGGTTACGCCGACAGCGCTGGGAGCTCAATTCCTCGATGATCTGCTCTCTCAGTTTTGTGGCGACGACGAGTAGTGAGGGCGGCAAGATTTAGTTGCTGGAAGGGGGTTGCGCTGGATCGGCCGCTTCACTATAATGCCGCGTTCCCCGTCCTATAGTGGATGGAACAAAGATTCAATGTTTTGTAGAGGCGAACATGAAAGCGGACATTCATCCGAAATACGGCGAAATCAGCGTGGCTTGCAGCTGCGGTAACGAGTTCCAAACCAGCTCTACGCTGGGTGAGGACTTGCATGTGGAGGTCTGCTCTGCATGCCATCCTTTCTTCACCGGTAAGCAGAAGATTATGGATACCGCCGGTCGTGTGGACAAGTTCCGCAAGCGTTACAACCGCAACGGTTAATCCACTCTTGCAGTGCCTTGCACGGTGAGCAAAAAAAGCACTCGGTCTGGGTGCTTTTTTTATTTCTGTCTTTGCCGGTCTCTCTACCTATGCGCTGGCCATGAGTTGCTCAAGACGGGTGAGAGTGGCGCCTTTTAGCGGGTGCCCACTGGCCGGGTCAAGGGGGGCGTTGCGGCGCTCATCCAGGGTTAGCACCAGCAGCTCAATCTCCACCTCGCCAGCAACAAATGAGAGCAGCGGGCGCCGTTGAGTGCGGCCATCGCCATAATGAAGTGCTAGCGCCTCTTCTCTCCAGGGTATTTTTAGCTCAAAAAGCTGAAGCACCACCTCCTCGGTAGTCTCGGCAAATAGCACCAGGGTGATGCTGCTATGACTATCTGCGGTGCCACTGAGTACCGGGCCGGTCAGTTGTGGATGGAACTTCGCCAGCGATCCCATGGCATCCCGGGCCACTCTCCTCAAGCGCATTAGTATTTCCGCTTGCCCATGATGGAACACTAGCTGATATGCCTTGAGTGCCGCCTCAATTTCAGAATTGTCCGGAAATTGGTGTCGATCTTTGCAGCCGATACGCTCTGCGGCCCTCCTTCTCGCTTCATCGGGTGACAGGTAGCTCTGCTCGGCAAGGATACGGGCAGCCTCCTCGGCGATGTGGCGGCGGGTACCGGATGCTGTTTGCGGATGCTTTTTCAGAAGAGGTTCTCTTCGTATGGGTTGCCATTTTCGCTGGTTCCCTCAGCGCTATTGCGGGTGGCTGGTTGTGCTGTGACGCTCTCCGTAGGGGCGTTCTGGCTGCGAAATACCTCGAAGATGGCATCACTCTGGTCGACACTGGCCCGTTTGCCGGTTTTGGGGTCGATACGCACGCTAACCATATCGTCTGGCATCTTGAGAGGTACCTCGTCAACATCCCTTAGTGCCTCTTTCATAAAGGCGATCCAGGCGGGGAGGGCGACGGTTCCCCCCACCTCGCCTTTGCCTAGGGGGGCTGAGGAGTCGAATCCAACCCAGGCAATGGCAACCAGTGAGCGGTTGAATCCGTTAAACCAAGCGTCACGTTGATCATTGGTGGTGCCTGTTTTTCCCGCCAGGTCATTACGCCCCAGTGAGCGGGCGCGGCGTCCGGTGCCGTGGGTGATTACATCGCGCATCATTGAGTTCATCAGGTAGTGGTTCTGGGCGCTGATGGCACGCTCGGCCGTGCGTGGTTTGTCTTCACCCGGCTTCTCTTCTGCGGAGGCTGCGGCTATGACGGTCTCAGTGGTTGGTGGCGTACAGCTTTCACACACCTGAGGGGAATTAGCCTGGAACAGGAGCTGCTGCTGGTCATCCACTATTTGTGTGATCAGATGGGGCTCTATACGGTAGCCGCCGTTGGCCAGGATGGCATAGGCTGACGCCATCTGGATGGGGGTGACTGCGCCGCTGCCAAGAGCCAGTGACAGATTCTGAGGCAGGTCATCAGGATTGAAACCGAAACGCTCGGCGTGTTGCAGTGCGCTTTTCACGCCGATGGCGCGTAATAGGCGAATGGAGACAAGATTACGTGATTTGGTCAAGGCATAACGTAAACGTGTCGGCCCAAAGAATTTCCCGCTGTAATTTTCCGGGCGCCAGGCACCTTCCAGACTCGGGTCATCAAATACCACTGGAGCGTCGTTGATCAAGCTGGCAGCGGTATAGCCCGCCTCCAGCGCAGCAGAGTAGATGATCGCCTTAAAACCTGAGCCGGGTTGGCGTTTTGCCTGAGTGGCCCGATTAAATTTGCTATGGTAGAAGTCGTAGCCGCCGACCAGAGAGGTAATTGCACCGTTATCGGGATTTAGGGCGATCAGGGCACCTTCCACTGCGGGTATCTGTGCCAGGCGCCAAGCCGGTTCGTCGTTTCTGGTCTCAGCGACCACGCGGATCAGATCTCCTGCCTTGATAATCTCATCAGCGCTCACCGGTGCAGAGCCCCTGTGGTTTTTATCGATATAGGTTTTCGCCCAACTAATCGCTTCCCAGTCAAGCGTCACTATGCCCTCGCTCTCAAGGTAGATCTGCGCGCTCTTTTCGTCTGTGGCGGTAACGATAGCCGGTAGCAAGTTACCGACGGGGCGGTGGTCATTGAGCAGGGTGCTCAAATCCTTGTCGCTCTCTGTGCCGCTTAAATCGAGGCGCCCACTGATGCCTCGGTATCCATGGCGCTTGTCGTATGCCTGTAGCGCCATACGCACGGCGTTGTTGGCGGCAGTCTGAAGCTGGCTGTCAATGGTGGTGTGGACGGTGTAGCCATTGGTATAGGCCCCAGCACCAAATCGGTCAACCATTTCAGATCGCACCATCTCGGCAATATAGGGTGCCTCAACTTCATTCTGGATGGTGTGTAGCGCGGCAGTGACCGGTTCAGCGATGGCGCTCTCTTTCTCACTCTGCGTAATGTAGTCAAGCTGTGTCATGCGATCAAGCACATAATTCCGCCGCTCAACTGCTCGCTTCGAGTTTGCCAGAGGATTGTATTTTGATGGTGCCTTGGGGAGGCCAGCAATCATCGCTATCTGCGCCAGAGACAACTCATCTACGCTCTTGTTGTAGTAGACTTGGGCGGCCGCGCCAACACCATAAGCTCTGTTGCCCATATATATTTTATTGAGGTAGAGCGTCAGGATCTCCTCTTTAGAGAGGTCGTGCTCGATCTGGAAAGAGAGGAATATCTCATTGATCTTTCTCAGGAAGGTTTTTTCTCGGGAGAGATAAAAGTTACGTGCCACCTGCATGGTGATGGTACTTCCGCCCTGGCGTTTTTTGCCGGTCAGCAGCAGTTGATAGGCGGCGCGCAGTAAGCCGTGATAGTCGACCCCGGGGTGCTCGAAGAAGCGGTCATCCTCGGCAGAGAGAAAGGCCTCTATTATCTGCTTAGGCAGTTGGTTATAGTTCAGTGGAATGCGCCGTTTTTCACCAAATTCGGCGATCAATTTGGCGTCTTGTGAGTAGACGCGAAGAGGCACCTGGAAGTGGACATTTTTCAGGCTATCGGTGGAAGGTAGTGAGGGCTCAAGATAGAGATAGAGTGAGCCAGTGGCTAAAATAGCGGTCAGCCCCCCCGCAACTCCCAGCCAGAGGATGACTTTAATAAATTTAATTAACCACTTCATGCGTTGGTTCACTGTTTTGTTGGCGTAAGAGATTCAAAATAAGTTTTCCGATAGAGCTGCTATAGTACCAAATACAGGTGATGATCGACATAATGGAGAAAAAACACTTCACAAGAAAATCATTTACTGCTATATAGTTAACTATTGTTGTTAAAGGAAAACCTGCGGGTTTTCATGTACACTGACCTAACTTTGATGAGAAGGATACATGATGTTCTCTCTTTTTGGATCCAAAAAGAGCGCCTTGCTCGGGCTCGATATTAGCTCGACGGCGGTTAAGTTGCTCGAACTGAGTAAGTCATCCGGCCGCTCAGGAGCTCAGTATCGTGTTGAATCTTATGCAGTGGAGCCTCTGCCAGCCAACTCCGTGGTGGAGAAAAATATTGCGGATGTAGATGCTGTCGGTCAGGCGATTCATAACGTGGTAAAGCGCTCTGGCAGTAAGCTCAGGCACGCTTCTGTTGCCGTTTCCGGTTCAGCAGTGATCACCAAGACGATCACCATGCCTGCTTCTCTGTCGGATTCTGAGATGGAGAGTCAAATCCAGCTTGAGGCCGATCAATATATCCCCTATCCCCTGGAAGAGGTGAATATCGATTTCGAGATTTTAGGTGTGTCTGAGAAAAACCCGGAGATGATGGATGTACTCTTGGCGGCATCCCGCAGCGAAAATGTCGATGACCGTGTGGCGGCCCTTGAGATCGCTGGTTTGACCGCTGAGGTGGTTGATGTCGAGGCCTATGCGATGGAGAACGCCTTTACTCAGGTGGCGGATCAACTCTCATCCGCAGGCGAGGATCAGACCATCGCCATTGCTGATATCGGCGCTACCACCACTACGTTGAATGTGCTGCACAACGGCAAGATCATCTATACCCGCGAGCAGAATTTCGGTGGGCGTCAGCTTACAGAAGAGATTCAGCGTCGTTATGGGCTCTCCATCGAAGAGGCGGGGATGGCAAAACGGCAGGGGGGGCTTCCCGACAACTATGTTCCTGAGGTGCTGGAGCCGTTCAAAGAGGCAATGGCTCAGCAAGTCAGCCGCTCGTTGCAGTTCTTCTTCTCCTCAAGCTCTTACAGTAGTGTCGACCATATCGTACTGGCGGGAGGCAGCTCCTCGATTCCCGGCGTAGATGAGTTGATTGAAGAGAAACTGGGGATACCGGCAATTGTGGCCAATCCGTTTGCCAACATGTCGGTCTCTTCCAATGTGAAACCACAAGGGCTGAGCAATGATGCACCGTCGTTGATGATCGCCTGCGGGCTTGCCTTGAGGAGCTTCGACTAAGATGGCTCGAATTAACCTTCTACCCTGGCGCGAAACCCTTCGTAAAAAACGGCAGAGAGATTTCGGTTCGGCAACACTGCTTGCTGCGATCATAACGGGCGCGCTCTGTGGCGGCGTACATTTTTATATTGAAGATATGATTTCTCACCAACAGGCGCGAAATGATTATCTCAAGCGAGAGATTGCCCTGGTAGATAAGCGGATCAGGGAGATCAAAGAGTTGGAGAAGATCAAGACAAAGTTGATTGCAAGGATGAATGTCATTCAGTCCCTGCAGGGTAGCCGCCCACAGATCGTCCATCTGTTCGATGAGTTGGTTTCAACCATGCCTGAAGGGGCTCATCTAAGTAAACTGGCTCAGAAGGGTGGCAATATTACTCTCGATGGTCGGGCCCAATCGAATGCGCGGGTCTCTGCCTATATGCGCAATATTGAGGGCTCAGAATGGCTGAAATCGCCCTCTCTGCAGGTGGTTCAGAGCAAGGATAAGGTGGGTACCGCCTGGAATCAGTTCACCCTCACCGCCAAGCAGGCAGCAGCCAAGGGGGTGGTCAAGTGAATCTTGAGGAACTGAATGATCTTGATTTCAGCAATATGGGTGTATGGCCTGCACCGGTAAAGGCGATAATCATTCTGCTGCTCTGTGCCGTTGTTGCTGTTGGCTGGTACTACTGGGACACGGAGGCGCAACTGGCAGAGCGGGAGAAGGTGGTAAAAGATGAGGCTGGGCTACGCACTCAATTTACCGCAAAGCAAGCGAAGGCGGTCAACCTCGAAAAGTACAAAAAGCAGCTTGAGGAGATGAAGCAGTCATTTGGCACCATGTTACGGCAGCTGCCAAACAAGACGGAGGTGGCCGATCTGCTGGTGGATGTCTCACAGACCGGCTTGGCGGCAGGCCTTGAGTTTGAGCTCTTCGACCCTCAGGGTGAGGTACAGCGCGAGTTCTACGCTGAATTGCCAATCAAGATCAAAGTTCATGGTAACTACCATGAGTTTGGTGGATTTATCAGCGGTATCGCTGCGTTGCCGCGGATTGTTACTGTTCATGATGTTGTTGTGGTGTCTAATAGTAGAGCGGCAAAAGATAAGCAAGTTGACTCGGTACTGGTGATGACTGCGACGGCGAAAACCTACAGGTATCTTGATGAGGAGACCGGGGAATGAGTGGGCTAATACCTGTTCGGCGGGTTTTATGGCCGGTTCTGATCTCTACCCTGTTGCTTGGCGGTTGTGCTGAGAGAAATATGGGGGATCTGAATCAGTTTGTTGCCGAGGTGAAATCACGTAAGGCGGGGCATATAGAGCCGTTGCCAGAGATTAAGCAGATTGAGACCTTTACCTACACGGGTGAGGGGCGACGGGATCCCTTCCTCTCCTCTGTCAAAGAGAGAGATGCTGAGTCGGTGAATGCAGGCAGTGGGCTGACACCAGACTTCAATCGCCGCAAAGAGGAGCTTGAGAGTTATGCACTGGACTCTTTGCGGATGGTGGGCATCCTCGAGCAAGCGGGCACGACCTGGGCTCTAGTGCGGAATCAGGAGCGAACAATTTTCCGGGTAAAAGATGGTAACTATATGGGGATCAACCATGGCCAGATTACCCGTATAACTGAAAATCAGGTCGAACTTACCGAGATCGTGGCGGATCCACAAGGAGGCTATCGTGAGCGGCAGGCCTCTTTGGCTTTGGCAGAATAAATTGGGGTGTAACTACATGAACAACAGACTACTTGACCTTAAGCAGGGGAAGAGCATGTTAAGAGGTGCGTCGTTCGTCGCTCATCTGTCGTCGCTCTTCGCTTCGGCACTGCTCCTTGCAATGACAGTGAATCCCCCTCCTGCCTTTGCTGCCGGGGGCACCCTGCAGGAGATCAGCTACTCTGCGCTGCCTGGGGGTAGTGTGCGGATTACTTTGACGGCAGATCAGCCGGTTGATCCTCCGCAGACGTTCACCACCGATAATCCGGCACGGATCGCCATGGACTTTACGGGTATGACCAGTGGTCTGGCCCGCAAGAGTCAATCGATAGGTATTGGTATGGCGCGTAGTGTCACTGCCATCGAGGCGGGCGGACGTACCCGTGTGGTAGTCAATCTGGTTGCAGCTACCGGGCACAGTATTGCCGTGGAGGGCAACAAGGTGTTGGTCACTATTGACGGCGGTCAGGGAGGTGTTGCGCAGTCAGCACAGTCGACAATGACAGCTCTATCCACCGCCTCTACAGTGGCCTCTTCTGCCAGTGGCCGCTCAGTTACTAGTGTTGATTTCAGGCGAGGAGAGCAGGGTGAAGGCCGGGTGATGATGGCCCTTAGCGATGCTTCCGCTGTTGTTGATATGCGCGAGGAGGGTGGCAGGATCATCCTCGACATCATGGATGCCTCAGTGCCTGAAGCGCTGATACGCAAGTTCGATGTGGCCGATTTTGCCACACCAGTGAAGATGTTTGAGGTCATGCCTCGGGATGGAAATGTCCAGGTGATGATTGAGACCTCCGGCGAGTATGAGCACCTCGCCTACCAAGCCAATGAACTTTTCACCGTTGAGTTCAGGGGGCTGAGCAAGGCCGAGAAGGAGGCGTTGCAGCGGCTAAAGAAGAGTTTTACTGGCGAGCGGCTCTCCTTGAACTTCCAGGATATTGAGGTTAGGGCGGTGCTACAGCTGCTGGCTGACTTTACCGGACTTAACCTGGTGACCTCCGACACCGTAGGTGGAAGTATCACCTTGCGCCTGAAAAATGTGCCTTGGGATCAAGCGTTGGATATTATCCTCAAGACCCGTGGCCTCTCCATGCGGAAGAACGGTAATGTCATCCTGGTGGCACCGACTGAAGAGATTGCGGCGAGAGAGAAGCTGGAGCTGGAGTCACAGCTACAGATCGAAGAGCTGGCCCCCCTGCATTCCGAATTTATTCAGCTCAACTACGCCAAGGCGAAGGATATTCAGGCGCTGCTGAAGGCAAAAGATAATGAGATGCTCACCCCGGATCGCGGTAATGTGACCGTTGATGAGCGCACCAACACTCTGCTGGTCAGGGATACGGCCTCCAAGCTGGAGGATATCCGTCGCCTCATCAACAAGCTCGATGTAGCTGT
>JBEVXV010001069.1:19022-20460 GCA_040505915.1 Sedimenticola sp.
TACCCTTCTTTGGCGATCTTCCCTACGTCGGCTTTATGTTCAAGCAGGAGCTGCGCACAGATAACAATCAAGAGCTTCTGATCTTTATCACCCCGAAGATTCTCAAGGAGAGTCTCGGTGTTCGCTGACATCTAATTCAACCAAAGCAGTAACTGGAGGGGCTTGCCAAATGGCAAGCCCCTCTTGCTTGCAGGAGACAAATCTGGCATATCTATATTATGAGTAAGTTAAAGAACATTTTTCTGGTGGGTCCCATGGGGGCGGGCAAGACAACAATTGGGCGTCAGGTCGCCGTTCTTCTTGGCTTGGAGTTTAGTGACAGCGATCACGAGATCCAGGAGCGAACCGGTGTGGATATCCCGACGATCTTCGATTTTGAAGGCGAGGAGGGTTTTCGCAAGCGTGAGAAGGCGATAATTGATGACCTTACTCACCAAGATGGTTATGTGCTGGCGACCGGTGGTGGCGCGGTTCTGGAACCCGCTAATCGCCGCAATCTCAGTAGTAGGGGATTCGTTGTCTACCTCTACTGCAGCCCTGAGCAGCAGTATGAGCGCACCCTGCGCGACCGCAACCGGCCGTTACTGCAGACGGATGACCCGCTCAAGCGTCTGCAAAACCTACTGGAGGAGAGAGATCCTCTCTATCGTCAGACCGCCGATATTGTAGTGACTACAGAGAAGCGTGGTGCGGCGACGGTCGCTAAGGAGATTGTCAGTCAGTTTGAGGCTATGTGATAGACTTTTTGTAACTATTCAGTAGCCCCTGTTACGAGGCTATTTTTACCAGGGGTCGGCGTCGAGCACCTACTGAATAGTGACGACTTTTTTCAGAATGAGCAGCGATGGAGCCGCGTGCTCATCTATTTTAGGTAATGGGTAGCAAGCATTAATGAATTCAGAGATAAGAACACTGCAGGTCGAATTAGGGGTACGTTCATACCCCATTTACATAGGTAGCGACTTGGTAGGCGATAGCTCGATTTATCAGCGCCATATTAGTGGACGCCAAGTGATGGTGGTGACTAACGAGACCGTTGCTCCACTCTACCTCGATCGGGTAGTCGAAGCGCTTGCGGGCTTTGAGGTTGAGACGGTAGTGCTCCCTGATGGTGAGGAGTTCAAAACCCTGGATGTATGGCAGACGGTGTTCGATGCGTTGCTACAGCGTCGGTTTAATCGTCAGTGTACGCTAGTGGCGCTCGGTGGTGGCGTTATTGGTGATATGGCAGGCTTTGCCGCCGCTTGTTATCAGCGAGGAGTCTCTTTTATTCAGGTGCCGACGACCCTACTCTCCCAGGTCGATTCATCTGTCGGTGGAAAGACCGGTGTTAACCACCCGTTGGGAAAAAATATGGTGGGGGCATTCTACCAGCCTAAATGTGTGATCGCCGATACGGCGACGCTCGATACCCTGGATGACAGGCAGCTCTCTGCCG
>JBEVXV010001070.1:0-1116 GCA_040505915.1 Sedimenticola sp.
TCAAAATGGCCACCAGTTTCTAGATGGCTGCCATATAATTTTGTTTTCGACCTACTATACCAATTTCTTGTTTATTTGGAATGTACATAAGAAATATCCTTCCTATTTTCCCACGTTACTTGGCCGACGCTACTGTAACTTGCTGTATACATTCTTCATCACTTAAATATATGTTCCTATCTTAGTATATGTTTCTTATTATAAGGTCCTAGTGTGTCTTCTTGTATTGTACTGTTTTCTACATTATGTGGTTCAATTAGGTTGTTTGTCGTGGTGCGTCCGTTGCATTTGTTTTATGTTTTTCTTATCGGAACGATACGACGCGCCGATTGCAGTTTTCACATGTGTCAACACTCGTCTACACTATTCACCAGCATCTGATTCATCCGAAGATGAACAATATTCCTGGACGGTGTCGTCCTCCTCATCAAATGTATTTTCGTCAATATGTTTGCTAACACTATCTGGCATCTGATTGGTCTCAAACCAAGATATCTCATATTTCCCATCAACGAGTCTCCATCCATTGTTTTCGGGTTTCCATGTGCATGGCGTTTTTTCATTTGCCCCTTTCCACATCGAAGCTACCAGATTTGCCCTTTTTATTTTCTGTAGCAATACTGGTTGTGATGGTGGAAGGATACTTGGCTCAACTTTCTTTATTTTGTCCATTGGTTGTGCCTGGCATTTCGGAGAAAACTTGTCACAGAATACTGCATACCTTGCTTCGTTAGCTGACACCAATCGCGATTTGCCATACATGTTACAAACAAACGACTCTAGCTGTGAGACAACTGCAGGGTTTGCTGTTTCAGTTTTTCCAAGCATTCCAAAGCTTGTGACAAAATCACCCTTCTCCATGAGTGACAGGGGTCTCACTTTTCCCTTTCTAAAGAAAGCGGCAGTGTAGTCACATCCGGTAAATGCGTGAAAGCCGGGTAATGCTTGAGTCATGTCGGAACCAAGGTGGCTAGCTAATGATGTAACATCAATGTACCGCCGTGTGTTGTTGCCACTCTTGCCGACGTCCATCCAGACATTCACTGGCGCATCTGTTGCATGCACAAGAAGTGTCACCAATATGTCCGTATCATCACAGCGCACAACGACATTCAA
>JBEVXV010001070.1:1216-4040 GCA_040505915.1 Sedimenticola sp.
AAGGTAGAGCTCAACGAGGTCTATGTATACCATCCAGAACTTTGCATTCACACCATGTTCTCCACGTCTTGTGCATTCCGTGAATGCATTGTAGCGAGTCATTACGTCAATGTAGGCATCAGATGACTCGAATCCCTCCAGTGCGTCTGGGGATGGATTATTGTTCAGTTCTGTAAGTTGTTCGATGAACTGTTCTGGCAAAGGACCTTTGGTTTCCAGGAATCGGCGGAAATGAAGAACCCGCATTGCATTTGCCAAAAGCGGGTGCAACCTTTTACACCGATTATAGTGCCTTCCAGATACAAAACCGTTCCTGGAGCCAAGAGCTAATACACCAGTTTCCACAAGGACTTGTGGGCCACCTGATTCCTCCAGAACGTATCCGATGGCGGCAAAGTATGCCATGCAGATGTGAAACGCTCCGAGACACACAAATACGTTATCATACTTCGGTGAGTCTTCGGATTGTATCTGCATTGCTAGTTTCGCCACGGCTAAATCATAGGTCACCACAGCATAGCTGTCCCCACATTCTTCAGCCACCTTCTGTGATCGTTTCATTGTTTCGGCCACCACATCCAGGCGTGTTGGTGGAAGGCATATGTTTTCCAAGTACGCAATGGACTGTGTTGGTAGCGGATCTGATGTTACTTTCGAATTCCACCCAACCCACATAGGAACGTTCTCTAGCAGAGAAGTCGACATCGTCCAAAGAATATCTCTCTGCTGTATTTTTGTCAGGTTGTTTGGTTGGGTACTTTCTTTTATTTCATAGGCAAATGTTCCTATCTTCGGTTTCTTTCTGTACGGTTCGAGCGCTGTTTCTGCTACATTTAACGACCTTTTCTTCCTTTGTCGTCTCGTATCTGTGCGATCGGAATGCGTCGGAATCACCGATTGTGCCGTTCCGACGTGGGTGCTATCACTTTCTGTACAAGACTCTCCAATGTCTAATGACTGGGCCACTGGTTGACTGCATTCGTTTTGGTAACAGATACCGAATGTGTCGTGTAGTGTACCAGCTCCGGACAATGTTTCTGATAATTCGTCATAATTGTCCCATGCAGTCCCAGTTGCGAGGTTTGGCTGTCCAACCAGCCCGTCAGGCAATATTACATTCTTATTTGCAATGTTTGTTGCCAATTCTGTCTCTAATTCCTCCACAGTGCCATACCCAACACAATGACCAAGATGATTGAGAACTTCAATTACCTTTTTGCTTCCAGTCATGCTTTTCAGGCCCAATCCCATGCACAGATGTTTGGCCGGTTTTACGTTGCCACGTGTCGTTGCATATATCAAATCCTGTGCAATCGATGAAATGTATCTTTCACCACGAGACTCTATGTCATTGGGCTTCTCGGATCCACTAATTAAACACCTGAGAAAATGAATCAATGTTTCGGGTGTTTTTGTCTGTCCATCTCTAAATACTGCTGTCGACAATGGAGAGGGGAGCGCAGACGACTGCAACAGTTTCATGATAAGTGTTCGCAGTTTGAATGCCGTTTTTGTAATGACAAATAAGTCGGAACTGGCAAACTGGAGTGCACTCTCTCGTGCATGTTTCGGATCAATATCTATGTGGTGGAGGATGTTGCCCTCTTTATTACTGGGCTTGCTAACGACTACTGTATCCCCGAACTGTTTGACTATTTTGTTAGTCAATTGCTGTACTGTGTACGTATCTGACGCCCCTTGCTCAGATTCGTCTACTATATCACAGTACCTACTATATATAGACTTCATAAACTCTGACCGTTTTCTGTTGATGACGTAAGTTTGCACGTATTCTGAAACGGTTTCAAATGCTCTGTTATGTATTTCGCGCACACTTGCATACTCTGTTGTAGTATTGCATTCTGACTCTTTTTTTCTATCTGCTGAAGCTAAATACAACTTTCTACATGAATGGTGATACTTGACCTCTTTTGCAATGAAGTCAATATCTCCATACTGGGCCAGAAACACATGATCATCTAATACCTTTGCGGCATTTTTAATCGCCTCGTTTGCTGATGGCGTTTCACAATGCCCCAAATACTCAAATTTGTTTCTGTGTCTTTTCCGTACACTATGGCAAAATATGCAGACGGGCGTAACAACACCGGATGTCGATGCAGTGGATGGGCCTGCTACACATGATCGTAAAACTGGATAGTTTTCTCTTGGATGTTCTTTCTCTGGTACAAATAGCTGGGAAATGGCGGTGAAATTGCTGTAGCACTGCCTATGGTAGCCATGCAATGCACTGTTATAGGTTTCAGGCAGATTGTAGCACAACGACGCGTACTTTGAGTCTTTAAACTTTGGGGTTGTCTGTCTTGCAGCCTTTGCTGCAACAATATGTTCCCATGTACTGTCATCGACAGGCTTTATCCCTTCACTTGATGTAGGACCAATGTGAAGAATGCATGTTTGGTTTGTCAGCGAAGAAGCCATACTGCTTCACTGTGTCCAACACTATAAATGTTATAGTATAGCAGTTACTGTCTGTATAGGCTATGCTAGTCAATGAATAGCGATGTATGACCGGTAGTTACAGAAACGTAACTGAGTTTCATTCCCGCCCGAAATTATTTTGCATGCGATATACATATGAGCGTTTGCTATTTGTAAATTGAAAGTTAACAACGCCATGATTTTATTACCGATACTTCTGTTCACTTACTGCTGCTACAACTTGAGTTGGGTTGGTGTTCCAACATTAGTTTGGAGTTGGTTTTCTTAAAATGGTTTGTCGCAGAGATCGAAGTTCATAAATTAGTTTGGGACATTAGATATTCTAGCTGGAATCAAGTCGAAAGCGATGGTTGTGTTAAAA
>JBEVXV010001071.1:0-4078 GCA_040505915.1 Sedimenticola sp.
GATTTTGCCCTTAATACATTCAAGAAACGAAGGTGAAGTAATCAATACGTACCTCAGGCTCTCTGGGTGATTTCTCTAACCTCAGGATTCCAAAGATTCGTTGATGTCTTTCACAAGTCGTGTTGCTTGGTCAATATCGGAGCTCATCAATGCCGCGTCCAATCAGATCTGTCCCTCAGGTCAGGTGATCCGGAGCGATGTTCACGGGGCAGGTCTAAAGGGTGGACCATGTCCGGTACGGTAAACCACCGATTACCACATTCCCCCCAGTTTTATGAACTTGGCCCCCTCTGTACGTCAACGTTCTCGGCATCTGATTCGGAGAGGAGCCTCTTTTATCGCGGATGTTCGGCGATTATCATGGATCCTTTGACTTGGTCATGTTATTTTCCATTTCACGTCTTCTGCGCAGGAATACAGTCCTCGGCCAATTCCGACCTAATTCCTTGCTGTACTCCTGAATGGTGTTTAGAAGACGAGTCCCTGAAGAACCAGTACCCATGTCCGAATGTAGTGATATTTTTGCCTATAAAAAGAAAAAAGGGGCGAGTGGTCCTGTTTTCTGGGTTTCGCCCATAGCCTACCCGGTATACATCCGGTACAAGCGTCTTCCGTTTGCCAGGGTCGAGCTCAGGGTCAGCGAGACTGGCTCCGTCCGGATTTGGGCGACCATTTGGGCTATATCCCCAATATAGGCTGGAGATGAGTGACAGAGTCCAGGCAGCATGGGCATGTACGGTGCGTCAGACTCGAGTAGAAGTCGATCAGCGGGCACCCTCCGCAATGCTTCCTTCTGGCCCTTCCTAAACCTCCCCACCATGCCTGTAAATCCGAAATGGCAGTTCCGGAAAGCGGCTCGCCACTCTTGGAGTTGCTCCATACCACCGTTGAAGCAATGTAGGTGGATTCGTTGGTCCTTGGAACAGAGCCGCTTGACCATTTTCAAACATTGCCGAGATACCTCTTGGTGGTGTCGGTCCTCTTTCGTCCCTCTCAGATGCAGAACCAACACATGTTGGTGGTCACATAGGCCCAGCACCTCCTCCAGCACCTCTTCCTGACGGGTCCAGCTTTCCCGTGGGGTAGAGTGGTCTAGCCCCACCTCTCCCAGAGCCCTCACCGGTCGCTCCTTCAGCAATCCCTTCAATTTTTGGGCCACACTCGGGGTGTACAGGTGGGCCTTCTTGGGATGGATTCCGACTGCCATGACGAAATGAGGTTTGTAAATAGGCAGGCGGTCGAACTGCTCCGGGTCGCAAAAAACCATCACCCCGCCGGCCACATGGATTGGCTGTTGTGATGGCACTTCCGTAGGGAGCGAGATGTTCTGCATGGTGGTTTCCCACCGTTGGCCAAGCCCTCGGGATAGACGGTCCAGATGGAAATGGCTGTCAAATCCCTCGTGTTGAGCACTTCCATCTGTACGGGACCTAGACGGGATAAGGGGTGGATTCGTAGTCTCGGGGGTCGCAGATCTCCCGGCCACCACAACCTGTGCAAAGGTCGGGGCCTTCGGTGGAGGATCCCGGGATTCTCCGGCGGCTGCAGCAGCCTCGGCCGATAGGGGCCGCGATAACCCGGAGGGACTCTTTACTAACCCGGAGGGACTCTTTACTGTCAGTAGTAGTTGGTCCTCCTCGCTATGAGTTGGGCTGTCAGCAAATAAAGACAGGATTATCTCGCTGTGGACAGAACTGGGTGTTCCCGTGTAGTCCAGTAGTAGGGTGTCCTCAAGCGTATCCTTCTCCGGCGTTCCAGTCTGGTTGGTCTCCATCGGTTCCATTAGACGCAGGGGAGATGCTGCCGGTGGCTGGGCAACCACTAACTGCACGGGCTGTTGGGCAAGTTGTCGCTGGAACGCATTCAGTGATTGGAGAGACATCACTTCGCCACCTGCCGTCGTTAGCCTGATCTCCGGTACCCGTAACACTGGAGACTTATTTACAGGAGACGTCTGGTCCATTAAGGGTGTAGGTGTTGCAGACTCCCTAGACACAGCGCGCTCCGCTCCTTGGGTCTTCTGGACTGGAGAAGTTTCCCGTGGTCTTGGGCCGATACTCGGGCTCCTCCTCCGGTTGGCTCCCTCTCTCCTTTGGACGTTTCGTCTCTGTGGCCCTAATTGGGCATACTTGTCCTGTAGAAGCAGTCTATTTTCTGGCGACAACCGGCTCATGAGAAATGACAGTGCCCTCCAGTGAAGGAAGACTGCTGGCGAGTTAAGGGGGTACAATCCAAATCCCCGGCTGGGCACTGGCCACCCCGCAACGTCACACAGAGATTCCATTTCTCGATGAAGCTGTCCATTGATCCTCGCCCCCTCTGGTACTCGGAAATGGTCGTTGGTCCACTCCAGGAGACGGTGGGGGCCGCCCTTCAATTCGAGGATTCGAGCTATCTCCCTAATCATCTGTGCTCGCTTACGATGCACCCGGACTCCCTTCAACTCCCGAGGTCTCAGCCGGTGGAGTAGTGCTGGGATATGTTCTTTGAACACATGATCACGGGGCTGCTGGTCCTCCAGAACACAGTCAGCCACCGGACAGGAAACCCGTGTCTTCTTCGAAGGTTGCCTCGGGGAAGTGGTCTGTGGGCGTTTAGACTGCCGCTCGCTTCGATCCCTTTTGGTGTCTTCCTCCGGAACATGATCACCCTGGCGATATCGGTCACGTCGATCTCCAGTCTCTCGCACCCGATCATCCTTGCGATATCGGTCCCGTCGATCCCCCGTCTCTCGGACCCGATCATCCTTGTGGTATCGGTCCCGCCTCTCTCGTTGATCCCTGGTCTCGCGGACGCGCTTATCATTGTGATATCGGTCCCGTCTACCCCGTTGAGCAGCGGTCTCTTGGACCCGATCCTCCTGGTGATATTGGTCCTCCTTCCTCTGGGTCTTAGGCCGCGCGCCCTCAGATGCATACTTTCGATCCAACCGTTCCCTTAAGTCGAAGCCTTGGCCAGAAGGTGCAGCAGATAGCCCCTTCGGACCTAAGCATTACATTGCTAGGTCCACTAGATTGGGCTGCCGGACTCCTGGGCTGTTCGGCCTGTCGCGGAAGTGCGAAGATCGGTGCAGCACCCCGTTCAGCCGTCGGTCTGACTAGAGGAAACCGGCGCTCAATGATGTCCGCAGGCAGGTAGAGCCTGCAAGCCCTCCGGAAGTCCTCTATCCAGCGTGTCGCATTGCATTCGATCGCCAACTGGAACTGGCCTAATGCAATTTCGATAAACCTCTCTAGGTAGCTCTGTGCTGCTGTGCCTAGATCCCCCGCCAAAGATCGGGCTGGAACCAACCGCCTGTCAGCAGTGGCCCCTTCTACTTCCTTCTCCTCTGCCGTCAAATTTTCCCATTCCATTCTGGAAGTAGACAACAGAACGAGTGGTCACGACCCCCTCCCTCCTTATTAGGTAACACGACAAGATTAGTGGCCACTAGCGAAAGGGCCTGCCAAACAACCGGGACAGCTAAATTTGTCAATTTGTTTAGCTTTGCGCTCAGTCAGATTCAGGCATGCAATGTGGTACCACTCCAGACACATCTCGCATTGTATCATCATCTTCCCATCGTCGGGTCTGCGGCAGGAACAGAATAGGGCATCAGCTACCGTTTGCTTCCTGGCGGCTACTAAGGCTTGTTTTAATAGGGCAGGGTCGCTCTGCAGTCTAACTATCCACGCAGGCAGTATCCTATCGGTACATTTTTTCAGTCGGTCGTGGTTCATCGTTGATACCCCCGTCCTGGTCTTCACCCGTAACACTGCCGGAGTGATCTTCTCCAGTACTATCCCGGGTCCTTTCCATGGCGGACATAGCTTTTTGGCCTTTCCCTTAGCAGTGCTAGTGTCCAGGACATACACAGGATCTCCCACCTCGTAGCTTTTTTTAAGAACTGTGAGGTCATAGCTTCCCTTCATTCGCTTCTGGGCCGACTTCAGTGCATCTCTCGCCACTTGGTGAGACCTCGTGATGGAATGTTCAAGCTCCGCCACATACGGGATGGGATCTGAGCTCACTTCCCTCGGGTTTCGCGATGGAAACATTAAATCTACCGGCAAGGTGACTTCTCGTCCCAGCATCATTC
>JBEVXV010001072.1:0-4054 GCA_040505915.1 Sedimenticola sp.
GTAAGCGATCCCCTCAACTACCGGGCAACGACAGATTCCATGACGACCAATATGATAATTGAACAGCTTTTCAGAAATGCCCTGCTGGGTACTCTTCTGCTCTGGGGCACAACCTCTACCGCAGTCGCCGCTACCGAAGGGATCGATAATATCGTCGCTATCATTAATGACGATGTGGTGGTGCGCAGTGAGCTTGAGAGTGATATTCGCACCATCGTCACCCAGCTGAGACAGAGTGGAAAGCAGCTCCCGTCCCGCCCCGTTCTCGAAAAGCAGGTACTCGACCGCCTGATCATGAAAAAACTTCAGCTCAACGCCGCCGAGGAGACGGGCATCACTGTCGGCCAGGAGATTGTGGCTCAGGCACTGAATAACATCGCCCGTAAAAACAAGCTGACACTGTCACAATTCAGAGAAGTGTTAGAATCAGAAGGGCTAAGCTACTCCTCTTTTCGCAACAGCATACATGATCAGATCCTGCTGCAGCGCATGCGTGAGCAGCAGATACGCCGACATATCAAAGTTACCGAGCAGGAGATAGCCGCCCTCATCTCACATCAATCAGGACTCTCCGGCGAACGCTCCGCCTACCACCTGCGTCATATTCTCATCAGCACACCGGAAGCCGCATCACCTGAAGAGTTAAGCGTTGCCGAGAAACGCACACAAGAGATCATCAAAGAGCTGCGCAGCGGCGCAGACTTCCACACCATGGCGCTGACCCAATCTGAAGGACGCAAAGCGCTGGAGGGCGGAGACCTGGGCTGGCTCCCTAGCGAACAACTCCCCTCCCTCTTTGCCGACCGGGTAGAGAAGATGGAGCGTGGCGAGATCAGTGATCCAATTCATACCCCCAGCGGCTATCACATCATCAAGATTGCCGACTACAAGGGTGGGGGACGCCACGTCATCACCCAGACCCACACCCGCCATATCCTGATCCACACCAATGAAGTCACTTCAGACGAAGATGCCAGGGGACGACTGGAGCGACTAAAGCAGCGGATCGAGGGGGGCGATGACTTCTCACTACTGGCCCGCTCCCACTCCGACGACAAGGGCTCTGCCATTAAGGGCGGTGACCTGGGCTGGGTCAACCCCGGTGACCTTCTGCCTCTCTACGAAGAGGAGATGGCCAAACTCGACGAGGGGGGGCTGAGTGAGCCTTTCCGCACAGAGTATGGCTGGCACCTGATCCAGGTACTGGGACAGCGCCAACACGACAGCACCGAGGATGTACTTAAGGCGAAGGCGCGTAAAGCGGTACGCAAAAGAAAGACCGCAGAAGAGACAGAACTCTATCTGCGGCGGCTAAAGGACGAGGCCTATATCGAAATCCGTCTCGAACAGAACTGATTTAGCAAGCAGATGCTACCGGCTCCTCTCGCGCTGACCCCCGGCGATCCCGCCGGTATTGGTCCCGATCTCTGCGTCGCCCTGGCCCAGCAACCACGCGACTACCCTATAGTGGCTATTTGTGATCCCAACCTGCTCTACGCAAGAGCTGAGACACTGGGTCTACCGCTGAAAATCGAGCGCTATGACCAGGACCGCACACCACCGCTGGAGCGGGGGTACATCGGTGTCATGCCGGTGTCGATGTTGGAGTCGGCGACTGCCGGTGAACTCAACCGTGCCAACGCCACTTATGTGCTGGCGACACTTCAACAGGCAGCCAGCGGCTGTCTGGCCGGAAATTTCAGCGCCCTGGTGACCGGCCCGGTTCACAAAGGCATTATCAATGAGGCCGGTATCCCCTTCTCAGGGCACACCGAGTTTCTTGCCGACATCACCGGCGGCACCCCGGTGATGATGCTCGCCTGCCCCGGCCTGCGGGTCGCACTGGCCACCACCCACCTGCCACTGAAGGATATCAGCGCCGCCATCACCCAGGAGTCGCTGGAACAGGTGACACGTATCCTGCACCAGGATCTGGTCAGCCGTTTCGGCATCGACAATCCACGCATACTGGTATGCGGCCTCAACCCTCATGCAGGCGAAGGTGGCCATATGGGGATGGAGGAGATAGAGACCATCACCCCGCTACTGGATAAGCTGCGGCAGGAGGGTATGGCACTTAAAGGCCCCCTCCCCGCCGACACCCTCTTCACCCCCCGCTACCTTGAGCAGGCAGACGCCGTACTGGCGATGTACCACGACCAGGGACTGCCGGTACTCAAACATCTGGGATTTGGGCGTGCCGTCAACATCACCTTGGGGCTGCCAATTATCCGTACCTCTGTAGATCACGGAACCGCCCTGGATCTGGCGGGAAGCGGCAAGGCTGAAATAGGCAGCCTGCAAGCAGCCATCGCCTGTGCCTGTGAGATGGCCGAAGGGTCGGCAACTTAGCGGTAGACGTGACACCCTGATCGCCGTGAATTGACCCCACTCTCCGCTACACCCTATCGCCCGAGGACGGGGCTACTACACAAGATGAACCTCGCGCTAAATGAGCCTGTTTTTCAGGCGCTGGCTCAGATCGCTTTGAAAAACCTATAAAGCGGATTATTCAAATGTGATACAGCATGTCATTGCTCTCGGGATTGCTCTATTACTGCATCTGTAAACAGCAGCAAATCATCCAAACCCGATTCGATAACAGCCTGAATGATGGCAACTTCAATATCCTGATACTGATGGATCACAATGTTTCGGAAGCCAACCATGCGTTGCAGGTTCTCAGACAAACTCTCTGAAATCAGCCGTTCCTTTGCGAGCAGGGCAAAAGACTCTCGACTTTCGTTAGGTATCCCCAGCTTACGGATTTTGATCACCACATTGGCAAGATCAATGGCTTGTTCGCAAGCACGGGTAACATTCAGGATTGCAGCATCCTGTCGACTAAAGTCCTGGGGAAAGTTATCCCCTGCCAGTTGAGACTCTTCCTTAGCTCGCTTGATAGAGCGCTGAATGTTTTGAATTTTATTGATCATGACATCGTTCATATCTGGATGGCTCGCCTGCTTGCATAAAAGGATTGTAAAATATCGGCACGCTCCTCATTAAGCTTTTGATAGTAGGATATGGTCAACATCTCAAACTCATCGGCCGCATTATCATCTGCACAATATATACGCTGCTCTGCACTGATCACCTCTTTTTGCAATACGGTCGAGACCTGGCGCAGATTAATCAGATCGATATTTTTAGAGAACAGCTTTTCAAGCGTTTGATGCAAAGGCGTGGCATAAAGACCTCTCAAGTTTCCGGGCTTCCTGAACAGGTAAAAGTAAAGCAATATCAATATCACTTGATGCTTTCTCGTCATCTGTAGCCCATGAACCAAATAAATAGATCGCCTGGATAAGGGGTAAATGAGCAAGGCAGGTTTGGGTCAGCTGTTGCTTTTCATGACTAACTACAGAGCCCATCGAACCCACTCCTCTTTTATTATTTCAACATTGTATCACTCGTTATACCCAAACTCTGCGCCTTTTATTTCAGGATTAACATCGTGGAATATTATGATCGTGAACGCCTTCGCACCCCGATTTTTGCAAGCTCAACTCAGACTATGGCCTGAGTAGTTATCGGTGGCATAACCACATCACTGCCGCACTGAATACCAGCAGCACACCTGAACCTCAGGAGAGAACACCTACCGGCGCAGTATCTCTTCCAGTGCCGAATAGAGCTTTCCACACGCCTCTTCTGTACCCACGGTAATCCGCAGGAACTGGTCAATACGTGGTTTTTTGAAATAGCGCACGATGATCCCCTTCTCTCGCAGCTGCAAAGCCAGTGCTTCGGCATCCTGCTCAGGATGACGGACAAAGAGAAAATTGGCTGCCGATGGCAGCACCTGAAAACCGAGATTGCGCAATCCCCCGGCAAGCTCTTCGCGAGAGGTGATGATCTGCTGACAGCATTTAGCAAAGTAGTCCCGATCCTCCATCGCCACGGCGGCACCTGCGATGGCAAAGCGATCCAGAGGATAGGAGTTGAAGCTGTTCTTTACCCGCTCCAGCGCCTCAATCAACGCCCTATCACCGATGGCAAAACCGACCCGCAGACCCGCCAGTGAGCGTGATTTTGACAGCGTCTGGATCAC
>JBEVXV010001072.1:4154-14015 GCA_040505915.1 Sedimenticola sp.
ACCTGACGGGGTGACACCTCATAGAACTCGGCCACCGCCTCCTTGAGGCGATCGCCATTGGGGTCGGGATAGAGACGCAGGCTCTCCGCCGCTTCAACCCTCAAAGCCTCCAGAACTTTGGGTGAAGGCGCGTAGGGATTTTCATTGGTGTTGAGCTTGGTTAGGCCGATCCCCTTGGGCTGCTCGCCCGGCACATAGGGGGTCAGCTTCTCTACCAACTCACTCCAGAAACGGCTCATGCAAAACTCCTGTTAATCAAAGTCAATATGTTGGGTTTGGGGTAGGAGCGTTATTTTGTAGAGCGACACACTATCTAACCATTTGAGGTCGGTCACTTCACCTGATACCGCGCCCACCAGATGCCAGGGTCAGTGTTTAACATGCTACTGAAAATGGCCCTGTTATTTTCAAATCTCCGCCACCAACTCGCAAACACGCCCCACCTGCGCATCTGTCATGGCCGGGAAGATCGGGAGTGAGAGTGTCTCGTTACAGATACGATCCACCACCGGCAGATCACCTGCCATATAGCCCAGATCTTGATAGATCGCCTGAAGGTGTAGCCCCAAGGGGTAGCACTGGCTGTTCCCTACCTTGTTATCATTGAGATGTGCCCGCAGGGCATCCCGGCGCGGGTGGCGAATAGTGTAGAGGTTAAAGGCGTGTCGGCCACCGGCTGGGCGCACGGGTGTAACCAGGTCTAGCGCCGCCAGATGTCGGTCATAGAGATCGGCTAGTCGGTTACGGGCCGAGATATCATCCTCCAGCTTGCGCAGCTTAATGCGCAGCAGCGCTGCCTGCACCTCATCCAACCGACTGTTGTAGCCCAGCTCATCATGAGTAAACGGTGCGCTGGCACCATGGTTGCGCAGCTTCAGCAATCGCGCCTTCACCTCATCACTGTTTGTGGTAATAAGACCACCGTCTCCGTAGCAGCCAAGCACCTTGGTAGGGTAGAAGCTGAAACAACCAGCATCACCGAGGCTACCGACAGTCGCCCCGCCGTGGCGGGCACCAAAAGCCTGCGCACCATCCTCAACCACCTGCAGCCCGTGTTCTTCAGCGACTGCGTTGATGGCGCTCATTTCCGCTGGATTACCGAAGATGTGAACCGGCAGTATCGCCTTGGTACGGTCTGTCACCTTGGAAGCAACACTGGCGGGATCGAGGTTAAAACCACCCTCTTCGATATCAGCAAACACCGGCACCGCCCCTACCACTGAGATCGCTTCGGCGGTGGCAAAAAAAGTAAACGGTGTAGTGATCACCTCATCACCGGGAGCTATATCCAGTGCCCGTAGGGAGAGTACCAAGGCATCGGTACCGTTAGCGACGGCAATAGCGTGCTTGCTACCGACATAGGCGGCTGACTCCTCTTCAAACGCCCGCACATTGGGGCCGAGGATAAAAGCACCGGTGGCACCTGCCGCTTCGATGGCACTAAACCACTCATCCTTAAGCGTGGTGAACTCCTGCTGGAGTGAGAGGTAGGGAACACCCTGGAGGGCGGCTTGGTCTGTCATTACAATTTCCGGCTAGATTACAAAAAAATAGGTAACTATTCAGCTGGTGCTTGGGGTCGGAGTCGATTGCTCACATGGACGTGGGCAATCGACTCCGACCCCTAGCGAAAACAGCCCCAAATAGGTATAGCTGAATAGTTACAAAAATAGTCTCTCTCGATCAGGCGTTGGAGGAGTCAAGGCGCTCCATAATCTGACCCTTAACCTGCAGCGCAACTTCCAGCGCCGCTTGTCCCACCTCACCATCAACCAGTGGTGGTCGTTTGAAGCTGACGCAGTCAACAAATGCTGCCAGCTCCGCATCCAGAGGCTTCACCGGCTCGATATCAATCTTCTCCGCCACCACTTCAGGCCACTCCTCACCCGGGCGTGGGCGTGGGAAAGCGGTCTCGATACGCTGTTCGATAAAGTCGAGAGACTCGTAACGGTTCTCCTCAAACACGCGGATGCGACGCATCTTCTTCTCCGATACCCGGCTGGCAATAACGTTGGCAACTGTGCCGTTGGCAAACTCCAGGCGGGCATTGGCAATATCGACATGGGAGGTGAGTACCGGCGTACCCACTGCTGATATGGAGGTGATCTCCGACTTCACCAGTGAGAGGATGATATCGATATCGTGGATCATCAGGTCAGAGACCACATCCACATCCGTTGCCCGAGCAACAAACCCACCCATACGGTGGGCCTCAATAAAGCGCGGCTTATCGATCCGATCTGCCAGCGCCATCACCCCGGCATTGAATCGCTCCAGGTGGCCGATCTGCAGGATGGCACCATGCTGCCTGGCCAGCTCGACAATTTTTTGACCATCCTCAACCGTCGAAGCGATCGGCTTCTCTAACAGCATATGTATGCCTTGCTCAAGAAATGGCCGTGACTCTTCAAGATGGAGCGAAGTAGGTACTACGATGCTCACCGCATCAATATGGCCAATAAGATCCTCCCCACGCTGAAAAACCTTACAGCCAGCCTCCTCAGCCACCCTGGTGGCTGTCTCGCTGTTGCTGTCGGCCACGCCAACCAACTCCACATTGGGCATACGAGAGTAGATCAGGGCATGAAACCGGCCAAGATAGCCGACGCCAACCACGCCAACACACATTTTTTCGCTCATGGGACACCTAAAAATATACAAAACCGCCGCTACAGCAGGAAGCTACCGGCTAAAGAGAGGGGGGATTTTAAACTATTCCCACCCTGGAGTGATATTTTGTCTGGGAAAATTTTCTATTTGTGTAAAATAGAGCACCGTTTTCAGCGGCCGGCTATAGAGTACCGAACGCACTCACTTCTTCTCTTCCTCTTCACCTTCGGCTACCTCTTCAACAGCGCCTGACTCCAGCAACAGCTGTCTAATTGCCTCATATTTTCCAAGGGCGGCACGCTTCAGTGCATCAAAGCCCGCCCCATTTTTGAGGTTTACATCGGCACCCGCCATGATCAGAGTAACCACTGCATCACGATGACCAAAGGCTGCCGCCTCCATCATTGCGCTGTTACCAGCGCCATCGACAGCATTAACATCTGCACCGGCACCGATCAGCACCCGCAGAGTACGTACATTGCCGTTAAATGCCGTCAGCACCAGCACGGGACGACCCGCAGGGTTTTTGGTGTTGGCATCCGCCCCCTGAGAGATCAGGTCCTGTACCCGCTGCACCTGTCCCAAACCGGCAGCTGACAACAGTAATGCGTTGTTATCAGCGGCCCAGCCGGAGCCGGTCAGAAGCAGCAACATAAGAGACAAAGTCACCGATTTCATTATTCCTCCATCGAAAAAGCCAGAATAGCCCGTGCGAACATTATAAATTTCCCATCGGCTGATCACCTGTAAACTTTAAGAAGGCTCTTAATATCACTCATTTCCACCTTGCTTTTACCCGTCACTGCCGATAACGTGCATCCACATTAACAGATGTATAGTTGGAATAATGTCAACCGAGTCAAATCACAATATAGATATCGATGTACAGAGCCAGTACATTGAAGAGCAATCACGCCCCAGTGATGATCACTATGTCTTCGCCTACACCATCACTATCCGTAACAGCGGCTCAGTGGCAGCACGTCTGATGGGGCGTCACTGGACTATTACCGATGGCGATGGCGGCGTCCAGGATGTTTACGGTGACGGTGTGGTCGGCCAACAACCCTTTCTTAAGCCGGGAGAGGCGTTTAGCTACACCAGTGGAACCGCAATAAAAACGCCTGTCGGCAGTATGCAGGGTAGCTATCAGATGCGCTCAGAGAGAGGGGAGCACTTTGATGCTCCCATTTCCCCCTTCTCTCTGGCATTACCAAAGATAGTCCATTGATTACTGAAATCGGCAACAGAGAGGGCTGAAATGGCGATATACGCCATTGGTGATATCCAGGGGTGCTACGATGAGTTGATGCGGCTGCTGGAGAAGATCGACTTTGATCCGGCAAAAGACACCCTCTGGTTCGCTGGCGACCTAGTCAACCGAGGCCCAAATTCGCTGCAGGTGCTGCGCTTTGTCCGGGGACTGAGAACAAGTGCAGTTAGCGTACTCGGCAATCATGACCTCCATCTCTTGGCGATATCAGAGGGCAATCTCAAACATAAGTCGAAAGATCGCACGCTGGACCCCATTCTCAAGGCAGAAGATCGCGACGAACTGCTGCACTGGCTGCGCCATCGGCCACTGATGCATCATGACAAAAAACGTGGTTTCAGCCTGGTTCATGCCGGACTGCCCCCCCAGTGGGACATAGCCACCGCCAGAAGCTGTGCAAAAGAGGTGGAGACCGTACTCAAGGGGAAGGGTTTGCACGAATACTGTATGCAAATGTATGGCAACCAGCCGGATAGTTGGTCACCAAAACTCGAAGGCATGGATCGCCTACGTTTTATCACCAACTGCTTCACCCGCATACGTTACTGCGATGCAACCGGCGCACTCGCCCTGCGCGAAAAATGCACCCCAGGCACCCAGAGGGACAAACTGGTTCCCTGGTTTGAACATCCCGACAGAGCCAGCCGCCATGACCGTATCATCTTTGGGCACTGGTCAACCCTTGGCTACCGGCAACAGAGCAACGTCTGGGCGGTGGATACCGGCTGCCTGTGGGGTGGCCAGTTAACGGCCCTGAGACTGCGCAAGAGGAGAGCCCCCACCCCAATTCACCTCAACTGCCCGAGCACACAGATACCCGGCGTTGATGAGTAGGCGGATTGTAACTTCTCAAGAAGTCCGCGCCGTAGGGGGTGCAGTAACACCTGAAAGTTATCCATCTGCACTGGGTTATTGAGAAGTTACGGCGGCCTCTCTCTCTAAGTGGATAAAGGTAAAAGGGTAGCTGTTTTTCTCATCCGCAGGATGACTCTCCCGACTGACTTCCCGCCACTCAGTGCTATCAAAGCGGGGAAACCAGGCATCACCCTCAACTTCAGCGTGAACCAGTGTAAGGTGCATCGAGTGCGCCAGCGGCAACATCTGCTGGTAAAAGAGCGCACCGCCCACCACCATTACCTCTGGTGCATCGACCACGGCCGCCAGCGCCTCCTTGATGGAGTGAACCAGTCGACAGCCATCGGCTCGATAGTGTGGGTCGCCCGTCACTACCAGATGCTCACGCCCAGGCAATAGGCCCGGCAGCGACTCCCAGGTTTTACGCCCCATCACCATGGGCTTACCCATGGTCAGCGCTTTGAAGTGTTTGAGATCGGCAGGTAAACGCCATGGCAGGCGATTATCTCTGCCAATGACTCGATTCTCCGCCATCGCAGCTATTAGTGTGATCTTCTGTTGCTGGGTTTTCATAAGCTGGGATGGTAACACTCAACCTGGAATTAATTCTGGGCCAAAACAAAGAAACACCCGCCTAAGCGGGTGTTTCTGGGAAGTACCGGCACAGCACTCAGATCAGTTGCAGATCTCGAACTCAGCCTCAATCATCATCTCCATGATCACTTCCATCTCAACCGGGGAAACCTCAGCAATTTCGCGCCACTCGGCACAATCGACACTCAATACATCGCTCATGACAGCAACCTCATTTAAGTAAATAATTGATATCTAATATAGCAGGGATTTATACAAGGTCAAGCTATTTAAATCAAGCGGGACTAGGGGCTTTAACTATTCAGTTTCACATACCAAGATACGTGGTAACTATTCAGTAGCCCCTGTTACGAGGCTATTATTACCAGGGGTCGGAGTCGATTGCCCACATGGATGTGGGCAATCGACTCCGACCCCAAGCACCAACTGAAAAGTTACGGATATGCTTACATAACTTAGTCAGCAATGCCCCTGGAGACTAGCCGCTTAAACGGCTACTTCGGCTTTGATATGAGGATGCGCCTCATACCCTGTCAGCTCAAAATCCTCATAGCGGAAATCAAAAAGTGATTTCACATCAGGATTGAGTCTCATTACCGGCAGAGGCAGAGGCTCCCGTGAGAGCTGCAGATCCACCTGCTCCAAATGATTTGAGTAGAGATGTGCATCACCAAAGGTGTGGATAAACTCTCCCGGCTCCAGACCCGTGACCTGAGCAACCATCATGGCAAGCAAGGCGTAGGAGGCGATATTGAAGGGTACGCCAAGAAAAATATCGGCACTGCGCTGGTAGAGCTGGCAGGAGAGCCGCCCATTCACTACATAAAACTGGAACAGGCAGTGACAGGGGGGGAGCGCCATTCTCTCTACATCGGCGGGATTCCAGGCGGTGACCATCAGGCGTCTGGAGTCAGGATTGCTCTTGATCTGATCAAGTAACTGACTGATCTGATCGATATGATTGCCATCGGGAGCAGGCCAGGAGCGCCACTGGTAACCGTAGACCGGCCCCAGATCGCCACTCTCATCCGCCCATTCGTCCCAGATGCGTACACCATTCTCTTTTAGGTAGCGAATATTGGTATCGCCCTGAAGAAACCAGAGCAACTCATGAATAATGGAGCGTAGGTGCAACTTCTTGGTGGTGACCAGAGGGAAGCCCTGGGACAGATTAAAACGCATCTGGTGGCCGAACAGGCTAATGGTTCCGGTGCCGGTTCGATCCTCTTTGTGAGTACCGTTGTCGCGCACAAGGCGCATGAGGTCAAGATACTGATGCATAAGTGGTTATGAACCCGTAGTTGTCTGTTGTTGCCTGCGGTAGGCGAATAGAAGCAGCAGAGATCCACCCAGCAGCATCGGCAAGGTCAACAGCTGCCCCTGGGTAAGCCAGCCAAACGCAAGATAACCGATATGGCTGTCCGGCATTCTTACCAGCTCCACCAGAAAGCGGAACAGGCCGTAGCAGAGGAGAAACAGCCCGGAGACCGCCATTGTAGGCCTTGGCTTGGCGGAGTAGAGCCAGAGGATGATAAACAGAACCACCCCTTCCAGAAGTGCCTCATAGAGCTGACTGGGATGAAGTGGCGGGGTCAGCTCGGTAACAGCAGGCAGCTGCAACTTATTTGAGCAGAGGTCATAAAACCGCTCGCAAGAGACCTGCATCGCCCAGGGCACCGATCCCGGCCCACCCCAGAGCTCGCCATTGATAAAGTTGCCTAGACGCCCTGCACCCAGGCCAATAGCCACCAGGGGGGCGATGAAATCGGTGAGTTCGAAAAAATGTCGCTGAGTACGCCGGCCATAGAGCCACATGGCGACGATCACTCCCAGCAACCCGCCGTGGAATGACATGCCACCCTCCCATATTCGCAACAGCGAAAGCGGGTCCTCCAGCAACAGATCAAACTTATAGAAGAGGGTATAACCAAGGCGACCACCGAGCACCACCCCCATGGCGATATAAAAGAGTAGATCGTCGATCTGCTGCGGTCTCCAGCCCGATCCCTGGCGGGCTGCCCGTACTCGGCCTAACCACCAGCCAGCGACAAAGCCAACCAGATACATAGCACCGTACCAATGAATTTTGAGTGGACCGATGGAGAGGAGAACGGGGTCGATATCAGGGTAAGTCAACATAATCGCCATAGTACAGGAGATGAGCAAAATCGCCCACTGAGACAAGCGATAATTGAACGCAACTATTCAGCTAGTGCTCGGGGTCGGACTCCGACTCCTGGAAAAAACAGCCTCGTAACAGGGGCCTCTAAATAGCTCATGATTCATCATCTTGCGCCCCAACGAAGCCAACCTGGAGCTGAAAATCCCGCTAAATTGCATGATATACACGAAATTCTCACATATTTGAGTAAAAAAACACCTAAATAAGGAAAAACAACTCTCAGTAGTTTGTTACTATAGTGATACGCAATCGGCCTGTACGGGTTGCTATAGTCGGGCAAACAGCCTGACCGGGACACCTGCTCCGCAGTTCTTCTAGGAGCCTGTCCGAGAATTGGAGCTGTAGCGAGGGAATGCCATTTTGAGCCCAGTTTTTTGCTCATTTGAGGCGAATAGTCACTCTTACTCAACGAAAATGATCGGAAAAATGGGTCAAAATGGGATTACCGCAGTAGGCTCTCTATTCTCGGACAGGTTCCTCGGATAGTCTGTTTCTGCAAAGAGCTCACCACGCTGTCATGCCACAACCCCGCATGAGCCAGATTGGTCGCTTTGTGAAGAAAGAGCTTAAGAACTGAAGTCAGGGGTCGCTAGTACAGATGGACTAACACATAAATAGGTTACTGATATGAAGACTCCCCTAGACCTCGGGACTCTGGGTCACCGAATTCGCTTTCGTCGTCAAGAGAAAGGATGGACTCAAGAGCAGCTTGCCGTACGGGCAGGTACCAACCAAGCCGTGATTCAGAAGATAGAGAACGGCAAAAGCTTAAGGCCACGAAAGATCGACCAGATTGCCGCCGTACTCGACGTTAACCCGGCATGGCTGATGTTCGGTGACGAACTGGCGGCGGCACTACCTGAAGAGGCGATGACTGTCGCTAATGAGTGGAACCGGCTCCCGGAACCTGACAGATCAAGAATCCGACAGGAGATACACCGCCTGTTACAGTAAGCTCCCGAGGGAGCCTGCCAGAGAATAGAGAACCTACTCTCGAACAGGCTCCTAGAAAGACGGCAATACCCGCAGATAGAACGCCTTGAGATAGGCGGTTTCGGGCATTGCCGGATGAATGGGATGATCCGGCCCCTGCTGCCCCTGCTCAAGGAGCTGTAAGCTTCTGTCTGTGTGCCTGGCCGCCTGCTGCACTACCTGCAGCAGGCTCTCTTGGCTCATGTGATACGAACAGGAGGAGGTAATCAGTATGCCGTCTCTGCTCAGTAGCTGTAGAGCTAACTGGTTCAGTCGCCGATACGCTAGAGTTCCCTCTTTGGTATCTTTTCTGCGCTTGATAAAAGCGGGGGGATCAAGCATCACCACATCAAATCGCTGCCGCTCGGCCCGTAGCGCCCGCAACGCATCGAAGGCATCTCCCTGTAACCCCGCCACCTTATCGGTAACGCCATTCAATGCTGCATTGGCATCAACCGCATCCAGCGCGGCTGCTGAAGCATCGACACAGAGCACATCAGCAGCACCCCGTGTCGCTGCCTGAACACCCCAAGCTCCGACATAGCTGCAGACATCCAACACCCGCTTTCCCTCTACATAGGGCGTCATCCGCTGCCGGTTGGCCGCTTGATCATAGAACCAGCCCGTTTTCTGCCCTTCGCGTGAGGGAACCCGGAAACTGACTCCATGCTCCTCCACCTCAAGCTGCTCCGGCCAGTCACCCAGGGCGCTCTCCACGTAACGCTCCAGCCCCTCCATCTCCCGGATCTGCGTATCGTTGCGGAAAAGCACTGCCAGCGGCTTCAGCACTTTCTCAAGTGCAGACAGAACCTCCTGCTTCATCAGCTCCATTCCTGCAGTGGTAATCTGAACCACTAAATAATCACCAAAACGATCGACCACCAGACCAGGCAGGCCGTCACTCTCACCAAACACCAGACGGTAATAGTCGCGTTTAAAGAGTCTCTGGCGCAGCCCCAGGGCGATCTTCAGCCGATGCACCAGGAGTGAGGCGGTAAGGGGGTGCTCTTTGTCACGGCTTACCAGCCGGGCACAGATCAGGGAGTGGGGGTTGGCGTAACCTGAGCCGAGCCACTTCCCCTGATAATTGAGGATATCAACCGGCTGGCCAGCGACCATCTCTTTCAGCGGAGTTGCTGCGGTATCCACCTCATTGCTGTAGACCCAGCAATGCCCAGCTCGCAGACGGCGATCAAGATTTTTCTTAAGACGCAGGGGGATCGCATTCATGTCAGAGTGTAACCTCGGTTGTAGCTGATGTGTTCGGAGGGCGCAAGGGTAGCAGATTTGACCAGACACCGCTCTCAGTCTATATTTATCCGATATATATAGATACGATACATACACACTATGGATATCAACAATCTCTGTCTCG
>JBEVXV010001073.1:0-12473 GCA_040505915.1 Sedimenticola sp.
CCACGGCCACTTTCGAGAAGGTCGTCGCTTATGCTGACCGTGCCATGTACCAAGCGAAACACAACGGACGGAACAGGGTGGAATTATATGGCGGATAGTTCTCTGCTTAGGGGATAGCTTCAAGGGGGGTGGGGGATGAAACCAGTGGGGTCAGCTTCAATTGGCTTTATGGCTATATAGTGCTTGGGCAAAAAGTCGAATTATCAATCAAAAACAATCAGATAAAGTATGACTGCATGGATAAATAAAACTCTGGCGGTAGTAATGCAGTGAAAACACCAAACACATTGGCAGACACCAATAACATGGGTATGGAGTCGGCCAGGCCCCCGTTCTGGGTGACTGCCCGTGTGTCCACGGCATTACTATCGTCAGAATTCGGTTTGCCATGACATAAATACCCTACTGGTGGGCGGGATATTGATTGACTTTATGGGTTTAAATTCCTATCCTTTGAGCTTAATGAACTTAGTGAAAATACGGAACCTACGGAATAAACGGAAAATAAGCGAGGGTCAATTAAGCGAGGTTAACACAGCGAGCACAGCGAGGGTCAGCACAGCGAGGGTCAAATCTAGGTTTATTATGCCCAGTTAGATTCGTCAGGCATGAGAGTGGTGATTTCTTCGAGCAAAGTTATAGTGGGGTTAAAATTACTCTTGAATGACTGCTCGGCAACTTTGATAACCTGCCAAGAGTAGATATTGCTCCAGTCCGTTCGGTATCCGGCGACTGCGGCTAGGTGTTCGACAAATAAACGCTGCGTGCGTCCATTGCCCTCTGGAAAGGGATGTTATCACTCATGGTGCCACCCAAGGGTTTGAACGCTGGCGAGGTTTTCTAAGAGAGAAAAATCCACAGGCGATGAAGCGTGCGGGTCTTGCTATTGAGCAACAGTTTGCACTGCTTGAAACAGAACCGGGGATAGGTAGGCCGCTAGACGATTTTCCCGAACTACGTGAGCTAATCATTCCCTTTGGAGATTCAGGCTATATTGCGCTGTATCGCCACGAAGTAAAGGAAGATACAGTGTATGTACTTGCCTTCCGACACCAGAAAGAAGCCGGCTACGAATAAAAACAACTAGAAGCATGCCCCGGTCTTTGGCGTCTGCCCGAAATAGATGCCGTATGTAGGAGCGACTTTAGTCGCGATGAGTGTGGCAACAACGCATTGATAGTATGCCGGATTCTATCGCGACTAAAGTCGCTCCTACAGTACAGATGATCAGGAGCCCCATCATCTTGGGTGAACCCGTTGATGGATGTCTCGGTATTTGCCTTTTCCCACAACCTCACCGCAATCGACTCCGACCCCTACCGCAAAATAGGCTCAAACCACCATTTGAACTCCGAAACTTGAGTTACAACTTGCGCTGTAAATAAGAGCCAGTCGATACCTGTCCTAGAAATCAGAAATAGCGCGCCAGTGTAAACATCAGGTGACTATCATCAGCACTGCTGGAGATAGGGTCAGAGAGATCGTCAATAAAATAGAAGCGGGCATTCATGCCTGCTTTCCAGTTGTCACCCAGGCGGCGGCTGGCCTCTATTAGCAGGCTTTTGTTGCTGTAATCCACGTCGTAACCTATGCCTGCCAAGAGTTCACTACTGGCCGCATCGTTGAGAGCGAGTCTTGCACCGAGGAAGAGGTCATTTTGCATGACGGCACTGGCACGGGTGCCTCGTTCATCCCAGCCGTACTCCATCAGCAGCCCAAGATCTGCCGCACTCTCATTGAAGCCCACAAGGGTGTATTCAAAGCCACCTTGGGCTGCCCAGTATTCTGCGCTGCTGGAGTCCCGCCTAAGGGCCTCAAGCTTCCATAGCCAGGCATCAATGGTGGCCTGAAGATCAAGGCCGACCTGATCCATCTGTTCATAATGGGGAATAAGTACTGGGGTAGCGCCCTTAGTCCCTGAGAGAAGAAGCGGATCGCGATTTGTGCCGTGAAACCAGTGCAAACCTATATCGTAGTTGCCGATGGCGTGGCTCCAGCGCAGTGCGATGTCCGTATGTTGCGCTTTATTAGAGGCTTCATAGCTGACTTGGTCACTGTCCACCGGTAACGCTGTACGTAGACGACCGCTGACCCCGGGAAAGGTACGTTCACGGAATCCCGGCAGCACAAAGAGATCAACGATTCCCCAGTTCCGCACCAGAGAGAGGTTGATCATGGGTTGGCCGAGCTTGGCTTCACCGTCTACATCTTCAACCGCATCGGTCTGATTGAGGGTATCCACCAGATGTTGAAATTCGGTAACCCCCCAGAAGACCTTGCCGATACCCGCACGCAACTCCCAGTCATCACCCAGGTGGTTCCACATCAGCTCACGAATATCGCTGTGGCTGCGTCTGCTGTCATTCTGATCCATGCGCAGGAAAGGTTTAAAGGTGAGGCTGTCGCTACCCTCATTCCAATCCCAAAAGAGCTCTGGTTCAATAAATGTGGAGAGGTTGACCTCTCCCTGCTGCCCTGAATATTGGGCATCGTCCGCGAACAGGCGTAAATCAGCCCCCGCCTTACCGCTGAATTCAAAGGATCCTCCAGCAGAGACACTCAGGCTGACGGTGATAAGGATGGTAGCGAGAAGTTTTATCATAGCTTGGTTGAAAATGTTTCAGCGTGCACGTTTGAGGCTGTTTTTGTTAAAATTTCTATCACTTAGGCCGGTTTTGAAACGGTAGTTCTGCCAAGTCAGTAGGGTACTTTTTCCACTCTGGTGGTTGATCATGGTGTATTTGTCAGCACGCCAGAATTTATCAAGATACTGCTTGTAATCGTCAAACGTGAGGGTTTTAAGCAGGCTGTTCTTGCGATCATAAAACTCGACGCGCTGGATACGGTACTCAGCCTTATCTATCCAGGCAATACGACGGGTGTAGCCGGAGTTTTTATCGGTAGGGTACTGCTCTACCTTGAAGCTCTCTTGATCATTTACTGCCTCATCACTGATATATTTATAGCTGTATTTCTCTACCTCAAAGGAGGTGAGATCCTCATAGGCAAACTCCGACCCCATAAAAGGGCCGGACTTGTTGCGTGATGAGATACGTTTTACCCGCTTCAGTGCTGGCAGATAGAGCCACTGGTCATCGGCACCCACTGGGTGGGAGAAGCTGAGAAAGGCGGTGCCTTTAACATCTCTTGGCTTGTTGAAGATACTCAGGCTTTTATCACCATCATTTGCCAGTTCCAATGATTTTAGGCGGATCTCACGCAGACTCTCCTGACCCTGCTTGTTGCGCAGGATCATATTCATCTCCGCCTGCATATCACCCCAGCCGATGTCCCGTGCCTTGCTCTCTTTAGCAATGGCCAAGCCTTTCTCTTCGGCTGTTTCAGCATAAATGGCAGAGGCAGATGTCAGCAGCCAAGCCGAGAGCAGCAGGTTAAATGGTTTCCTGAGCCGGTTCATTTTTAATTTACTCCTTCAGAGGTGGTAGAAGCGTCGTGGTCAAGCTTTATTAACAGTGGCGGTAGGAAGAAAAAATCTACTGCCAGTGCAATTAAGATGGTGAGGGCGGTGAGTAGACCCATATCGGCATTTAGTTTGAAACTGGATTGCGCCAGCACCATAAAACCACAGACCAGCACCAGGGTGGTGATCCACAACGCTCGGCCGACACTACCAAAAGCGTATTCTACCGCTTGGTGTGAATCGGCATTGCGGTGTCGGCGGGCGTGGAGGTATTTACTAAGAAAGTGCACCGTGTCATCAACCACTATGCCCAGGGTCATTCCGGCCACCACAGAGAGTGCCAGACCGACGCGGCCATCAATTAGATACCAGAGTCCAAAGCCGATGGCGGCAGGAGTCAGATTGGGTAGCAGGCTGATCAGTCCAAAGCGCACCGATTTCAATGCAATACCGAGCAGAATTGAGATCAGTATTATCGCCATAACTATGCCTAGCAGCATGCTCTGGATATTGCGCTGACCGATATGAGAAAACATCAGCCCAGGACTGGCAACGACCACCTTGTAGTCGGGTGCATTAGTGGCAAACCAGTCATAGACGCGCCTTTCCAGGTCAATCTGTTCGTTACTGGTGATATTTTTAAAGGTGCCGATCAGGCGGGTGGAGGACTTGTCCACATTGAGCTGATTGTTGAGGTCAAGGCCGTAGGGCAAGGACATCTCATAGAGCAGCAGGTACTGGGCCGCCATCTCCTGGGTATCGGGTAGCTTGTACCATGTGGGATCATCCCCATGCATATTACGGTTAAGGCGTTTGATGGTATCACTCAGGGTATTGACGTGATCGGTCTCCGGTTGCTGTCTCAGCCAACTACTGAACTGGTCAAGGCTTTTGAGGAATTTTGGGGCATTGACGCCGCTTGATACACCACTCTCGATGGATATCTCCAACGTGGTCATGCCGGATAGGTTCTCCTGCATAAAATCGGTTGCTTGGCGGAAGGGCACCGTGGTGTCGAAGTACTTAACGAAGTCGTCATTGGTCTCATTCATCGGGGCAAAGAGCATCATGCCGGTCATAATCAGTGCCGTGACAGGCAGCAGCAGGTGACGGCGGGCCACCACAAAGTGGGCGAGACTTTTCATGTAATCGCTCTTCTCCTCATGTATCTGCTTGACCTTGATCGGTAGCAGTGAGAGTAGGGCGGGAAAGAGGGTGATTGAAAAAATAAAGGCGAGCATTACACCGAAAGCGACCATGTTGCCCAGGTCACGGAAGGGTGGAGAGTCTGAGAAGTTCATACTCAGAAAACCGATGGCGGTAGTGATACTGGTAAGAAATATGGGCTGGAAGTTGATGTGCAGGCTGTCAAGAATGGCCTTACGCTTCTCTACCCCATGACGCATCTCATAGAACATAGTGGTGAGGATGTGCACACAATCGGCCACCGCCAGGGTTAGGATCATGGTGGGGGCGCTGGCGGAGGGGCCAGTTAGATAGAAGCCACTCCAGCCAGCCAGCCCCATGGTCGAGAGGATGGTGAAGATGATAATCACCACGGTAGAGACAGTGCCAGAAAAGGTGCGAAGCATAATCATCATGGTCAGGACGACGATGCCAAACATCAGAGGGACGAGGGTGGCACTGTCATTGAGAGATGATTCGGCAAAGCTATTATTCATCATCACCATGCCCGAGAGGTGGACCTCGAAGTCTGGATTTTTCTCAAGGAAAGTGTGGGTCATCTCTCGCACTTTCACCGCCACCTCGGGTACCTCTTCCACCGGGTTGATCCCTGGTAACTGGATAGAGACGTTGATCACCGAGACCTTTCCGTCCGGGGAGACAAGCTTGTTCACCATCAACGGCTCTGTGGTGGCAATCTGACGTACACGCTCAACGCCCATCTGATCCAGTGACAAGGGCTCCAGGGCTAGATCCTCGACAATCAGATCATCCTCTTCTGCCCAGCTGTACTGATAGTTGGTTACCGAGTCGACACGGGTGGAGTAGGGGATCTGCCAGGCGGCCTCAGTGAGCTGCCGAATGGCCTCCAGATGCATTGGAGTGAAGGTATTGCCATCTTTAGGCGCCAGCACAAAGGCGATATTGTCGCTCTTGATGTAGACTTTCTGCATCTCTTCGTAAGCGGTGAGCTGTGGGTTATCCTCACCGAAGAAGACCCGGTAGTCACTCTTGAAAACCAGCTTACTGGCTCCTGCTGCCGAGGTCAGCACAAAAATCAGTGCAGCAAGGATCACCCAGATAGGGTGCTTAATAGCAAAGCTGAATAGTTTCTCTTTCATTCTGGAGTCTTCAGTTGTGGTTCACATGTTTGAGTGATTTTTCAGCTGTGGGTGCCAAAAAAATTATCGAGCGGGTCAGTGGTAGTGTCGTGTGGAGCTAACAGGTCCAGGCTTATGCCGTTGGACTCAAGCATCTCCCTCTCCTCGCTGAATATCTCGCTGAGTAACTGCTCTATGAGTGCCGCTGTGTTGATTTCACTGCTGAGAGGCTTCCATCCCAGACCATCCAATATGAGGTTGGTGTTGTTGAATAGTTCGCGGTCAAGAGAGAGTCCGCGCCTACATTCGCAACTCTCTGTATCGTTAGTGAGCAGTGCGATAGTGCCAAAACTGGTGGACCAGTTGGCAAAAGCAACCTGCTTTCGATTCATGTATGGAGGTAGGGTGAAGTCACCTTTGGCTATAGACTCATCCACAATAGTCAGTACGGTCTCCAGAAGAGCTGCCTCCAGGGTTTGAACCTCCTCACGGCGCTGTTTCGAAGTGCGCTCGATCAGTGTGGGAGACATGGCGGAGATCACCAGCAGAAAGCGGTTGGGATAGAGTAGGGCGTAGAGCAGGTAAGCCAGATGTTGGGCCATTATGCGTTCGCGAGAGCTACCGGCAAAGGTTCCTGCTTTGCTAAACAGCGCGGTAAGTATTCTTATGCCCTGACAGCAAACGCCGATGAGAAGGTCCTCTTTACTACTGAAATGGTTATAAATGGTGCCTTTGGAGTAGGGTACCTGGGCCGCCAGTCGATCCATGTTGAGACCCGCAACACCCTCCCTCTCAATGATAGACAGGGCGACATCGAGTAGCTCCTGCTCACGCACCTGAAGGCGCTCTTTATCTACGATCTTGGGAGACATATTTAAATTGACGATCCGTCAGTGACGATTCGTCAATAATAGATTTGCTTTACCTTAACGTCAACCTAGAATTTACAGCTTGACGGCGTGAAATGTGCAATTCATGCCGTAGCATGGCTCACCTAACAGGTGAAATTGCATCTCAAAATGTATATTTTTCATATCAGTAGCTTAGTCTCATAATGGGTAACTTCTCAAAAAACCGGTGCCATAGGGGGGGCAGTAACCCCTTTTTAGGAGATGTAGTGAATAGATCCCTGTACGCCCACAGCAGTAACCCTGCTGCTGTACGTCCTTAAAGGTGTCACTGCACCCAGCTGAATAGTTACAATAGATGCATATCTGCCTTGCATTAACTCTGTAACTCATCGCTATATGGTAATAAAATAGCCCATAGGGGTTTTGCCTCACTCTCTCCAGTCAGAAGTATAAATATTATATGAATAAAGTTGCGGTTATTGGGTTGGGCTATGTTGGTTTACCCCTGGCTTGCCTCTGCTCGACAAAAGGGCATCAGGTTATAGGGCTGGAGGCTGATAGGAAGGTTGCAGATACTCTCAAAATGGGCAAAAGCCATATCAAGGATGAGACGGTTGAGCGCCTGCTTGCTGAGGCTCATGTGTCGGGTAACTTCCACCCGACAGCTGATATCTTAGATATTGCAGACTGCACCATTTACCTGATCTGTGTGCCGACCCCCGTTGATAGCAACAATGATCCCGATCTGCAGCCACTGATCGGATCACTGGAAACCATAGCGCCCACCATTAATGAGGGGGATCTGGTTGTGATTGAATCAACGGTTTTCCCTGGCACCTGTGAACAGATTGCACTCCCTATTCTTGAAAAAATCACAGGGATGAAGGTGGGAGATGATTTTAACCTAGCGCACTGTCCCGAGCGGGTTAATCCAGGTGATGTCTTCTGGAGCACTGAGAATATTCCCCGTGTGGTGGGGGCAACCTCTGATGAGGGTGTGCGCTCAGCAGCCGAGTTCTATGTCTCGATTTTGGGTGGTGAACTATTCGATGTACGTGATATTCGGGGCAAACTGCGTCCCAAGTTCACTCCTACTGATGATGGTTACAAAGCCACTCAACTTCCCCTGGGCAGTGTCACCATGATGCGCTCCATTCGAGATGCAGAAGCGGTTAAGGCGATGGAGAATACCGTGCGTGATGTAAACATCGCTTTCGTCAACGAACTGGCAAAGATCAGCGATGTGCTCGATCTCGATGTAGTCGATATCATCGATGGCATGGCAACCAAGCCTTTCGGTAAAGGCCCGTTCTATCCCGGTGTGGGGGTGGGTGGGCACTGCATCGCTGTTGATCCTGAGTGGCTGAAGGCAGCAGCAAAAAAAGCGGGTTATATGCCTGAGATTATTCAACTCTCCCGATCCACCAACAACGATATGCCCGAATACACCGTCTCTATGCTGCAAGAGGCACTGAATGATCGAGGCTACGCGATCAATGGCACCCGGGTGTTAGTTCTGGGTGTGGCCTATAAAAAGAATGTGGACGATTTACGAGAATCCCCCTTCTATGAAGTGCGCGAACTGCTGAAAAAGAGGGGGGCAGATATCGCTGTTTACGATAGCTGGATCTCTAATGAGAATACTGCAGACACTCTAGAAACAGCACTGGAGGGGGCCAAGGCCGTACTTATTGTCACTGATCATGATGACATTATCAGTGATATCAATGGGATGAACCTGAGTAACAGCAGCATAGAGGTGATCATTGATGGCCGCAACTGCCTCGATGGCTCAGTGATTACTGAGCAGGGTATTCTCTATAAAGGTATTGGTCGGCGCTAAACACTCTTTATTGCTGTTGCCAGTGAACCTCTTTTTTTTGGGCTGTTTTCACTCCGACTCCAACCCAGCTGAACAGTTACTAACATGGAATTGAATAGCAGTGCGAATACGGTGGTGAAATACAGCAGAGTACGTTTGAGACCGAGGGTCATTATTACCGGAGGGCAAAGATGAAAAACATAGTGATCGCAGGTTATACGCGCACACCCTTCACACTGGCTAACAAAGGCGCGTTGATAGAGACACGCCCTGATGATCTCGCGGCGGCGGCGGTAAGCGGCTTGGTGGAGAGCAGTGGCGTCGATGTGGAGGATATCGAAGATCTGATTCTAGGTTGCGCCTTTCCAGAGGGGGAACAGGGGCTGAATATGGCCCGGCTGGTGGCGCTTCATGCCGGGCTGCCGCAGTCGGTGGCGGGGGTTACCGTCAACCGCTTCTGCGGCTCATCTATGCAGGCGATTCATCAGGCGGCAGGGGCGATCCAGATGGGGGCGGGTGAGGCGTTTATCTGTGCCGGAGTCGAGTCGATGACTCGGGTGCCGATGATGGGTTTTAACCCCATGCCCAACCCCATGCTCTACAGAAAGCTGCCCTCTGCCTATATGGGAATGGGCGAAACGGCGGAGAATCTGGCGGTTAAATATAAGATCTCCCGCATTGAACAGGAGCGATTTGCACTCGACAGTCAGATCAAGACGGCGGCGGCACAGAAGGCGGGCAAGCTGGCAGCTGAGATCGTGACCGTCAACGGTGTGAGTGAAGACGGTTGTCTGCGTCCTGATACCACCCTGGAAGGGCTGGCGGAGCTGCGGCTCGCCTTTGATGACAACGGCAGTGTTACCGCAGGCACCTCATCCCCTCTGACCGATGGTGCCGCCGCTGTAGTAGTCTGTAGCGAAGAGTATGCCACCGCCCACGGCCTGACACCCCTTGCCAGAATACGCAGTATAGCGGTCTCCGGCTGTGCTCCCGAGATCATGGGCATAGGGCCGGTACTCTCCAGTCGCAAGGCGCTGGAAAGAGCAGGGCTGACAGTAGCGGATATCGATATTATCGAACTCAATGAGGCCTTCTCCTCTCAATCTCTCGCCTGTATCCGTGATCTGGATCTAGATATGGAGAAGATCAACCTGGATGGCGGCGCCATCGCATTGGGTCATCCTCTGGGTGCTACGGGTGCCCGTATCACCGGCAAGGCGGCGCAACTGCTGAAACGGGAGAGCAAGCAGTTTGCTCTGGCCACCCAGTGTATCGGTGGTGGACAGGGGATCGCGACGATACTGGAAGCGGTGTGATGGCGGTGACTCAAATCGCCATCATGGGTGCTGGCGTGATGGAAGTGACAAGCGTAATTTCTTGCTACGGCCCCTATTCCCGGACAGACGCCTGATTTATATCTCCAGCTTCAGCTCTGCCGCATCCTGAGATAGCACGGCCGCACCAAAGAGCAGCGTCAGATCCTCACCAGGATCGCTACCGTACATCTGAGTCAGTTCCCAGCGGATCGCCTTAGCCATCGCAGCCGTCATGTGGATGCCGGTCACCTGGCTGCCATCAGCCTCGGCCTCATCAATCCTCTTTTTTAATTCATCAACTACTTCGGTCATAGTTTTATCAAACCGCTAATTTACTCTGCAAAAATCTCGGACAGGCTCCTACTACCCAGTAGTAGAGCGCACTTCACAATCCGCTATTATGCATGGTTATTACCGGCTAAGTCACTGTGATAATCAACTGGAGGTTGAGCAATCCTGATCTAGTCTTTGTGGGGTGATTCATTGGTGTGGGGCTTTTCGCCGGATCTCAATATAGGCAGTATCAGGGCAAAGCTGTAGAAACGTCTAGACTTACTACGAAGGTCACTGCTGTCCCGTTAACTCCGTCTCCCCTTTGGGGAGAGGGTTGGGGTGAGGGGGCTCAATAGATAAGTCGTTGATTTAATTCACCCTCACCCTGGTAAAAACAACCCAAAAACAGGGTTAGCTGAATAGTTACCTACGAAGTTAGGTTGAAATGCAGTGCAATGCGGCAGTGCTCTGTATGTTGGCTGCTTGAAAGTGAGCGTTGAAGAAAGAGGGAGAATAACAATGATTGCACAATCAGTGATGGATATTCTGAACAAGCATCGAGTGGAGTATCAGGCGGTCTCTCATCCCCAGAGCTTCTCCAGTGCGGAAACCGCATCCGCAGCCCATATACCCGATGACCATATCGCCAAGGGTGTATTGGTGAAAAATAGTACGGGCTATCTGCTGGTGGTGATACCAGGGGACAGGTGGGTAAATTTCGAACGCCTACAGGATGAGCTGAAACGTAACTTTGTGCTGGCACCAGAAGATGAGGTTGAGAGGCTCTTCCCCGACTGTCTACCAGGGGCGGTGCCACCATTGGGATACGCCTATGATATTGAAACAGTCCTGGATGAGGGTCTTACCATGCTCTCCAGGGTCTACTTTGAGGCCGGTGACCATGAGCAGTTGATTCTGGTGCAGAATGACCAATTCCATATCCTTATGGGCGGGGTGCGCCACGGTCACTTCTCTCAGTCGGATTGAATCAAATCGTTTACCGCTCAGTCAGTGCCAGTGCGGTAGCCCGCTTGATCGGTTTTAACAGGTAGTCAATTACGCTCTTTTTACCGGTAAGAATATCAACGCTGGTGGTCATGCCTGGAATGATGGGGAGGGGATCTGATTCCGGCCCAAAGTAGCTCTGTGTGGTGCGGATTCGTATCAGGTAAAAACTCTCCCCTCGTTCATCTTCGATGGTGTTGGCGCTGATATGCTCCAAGGTGCCGGTAAGATCGCCATAGATGGAAAAGTCGTATGCGGTGACCTTTACCTTGGCTTTTTGGCCGGGGCGCAGGAAGGCGATATCTTTGGGCCGGATGCGGGTCTCGATCAGCAGGTTATCCTCCATTGGGACCACCTCAATGAGATCGTCTCCAGGACGTACTACGCCGCCAACGGTGGTTAGGTGCATTTTGTTGATGATGCCTGCTACTGGTGAACGCACTGTAGTGTGGCTCACTTTATCCTCAAGGGCGATATTGGCTTCACGCAGTTGGACTGCCTTTTCACGGGAGCGGTTAAGCTCCTCCTGGGCCTCACTGCGGAAACGTGACTGTACCTCATCAATGCGACTCTTCATCTCTTCCAGTGCGGAGCGCAGGCGGGGAATGGCCAGGCGGGTGGCATCCAGTTCGAGCCTTTTTTCACCGATGGCACGCCGCAGATGCAATACATCCACCTCGGAGGCGATGCGGGCCTTTGCAAGAGGCTCAGTGATTTTGAGCTCATCATGAGCTAGTTCAAGGTTCTTCTTGAGCTGTTTCAGCCGCACCCTGTGCTCGGTGATCTCCTGCTGTTTCTGCTCCTGCTGCCGGTTCAATACACTGAGGGATGCATCGAGTTCACTCTTACGTGAATTGTAGAGGGCAAGCTCACTATTCAGATAATCACTTAGCCCCTCTGCTGGTTGTTCACCGGGCGTGAAGGCTATGCCCCCGGCCTCGGCCTCAAGGCGAGCAATGCGTGCGTTGAGCCCCTCGGCGGAGAACTGGCCCTCACGGTAGGAGGAGGCGAAGCGGGTGTCATCGATGCGTATCAACACATCGCCCTCCTGCACGACCTGGCCCTCTTCAACCAGGATCTCTTGGACGATACCGCCGTCGAGGCTCTGCACCACCTGCATCTGGCGCGAGGGAACCACTTTACCCTCTCCCCGGGTTATCTCATCCAGCTGAGTGTAGTACCCCCAGAACAGCGCGAGGATAAAAAAGATAACAGTGGCCCAGAGGATGCTGTGGCTGGAAGGGGATGCTCCCAGCCTCCCCCGGCTGCGAGTATCGGTGACCAGATGCCTGTCCTGCCAAGTGATTTTATGGCTCATCGAATTGCCCCCACTTTACCTTCGGCCAGTGCCTGGATCACCTGCTCCTTGGGACCGTCAATCACAACCTTGCCACCATCAAGCATAATGATACGATCTACCAGTTCAAGCATAGAGCCCTTGTGGGTGACCAAGATAAAGGTTTTACCCGGCAGAATTTCCATCAAGCGCTTTTTGAACCG
>JBEVXV010001074.1:0-3266 GCA_040505915.1 Sedimenticola sp.
TTTTTAAAGTTGTGGAGGCAAAGATGCTTAGAGAAGTGGATATTGAAAAACTGCCCTCTTATCAGATTGGATTAGAGCAGGGATTGGGAAAAGGGCTTGAGCAGGGGCTCGAGCAAGGGCTTGAACAAGGGCTTGAACAAGGACGAATGCAGATTGCCCGTACCGCCATGGACCGGGGTATGGATATTGCCGACATCATCGCTCTGACCGGGCTCACAGAAGAGCAGATCATGGTGCTGAAGAGAGACCAGTAATAACTCAGAGCAAAAATCAGGACACCCGCATTTTGTACAGAGCATTACTGACTGAAAATCCGGATAAACGTCGATTCAACGACGCGTCTAATTCGGGCACTATCCTGAATCAATGACAGCGCTTCGCCAAAACAAGTAGCCTGGGTTGAGTGGAGCGAAACCCGGGGCAAGTGCAATAATCTTCCCGGGTTTCGCAAGCTCAACCCAGGCTACAGGTGGCTTTAGTTTTTTTAGTCCAAAAAACAGCAAAGGGAAAAAGGAGTCAAGTCTTTCTTTTTGCATGCGTTTATAGAGTGCAAGAAGAACCTGCCTCCTGGTTTTTAAACGCACAAACTACCATCTCTCTGTCCTCTACTAGAAAACAAACCTTTTGCTAAAGTAGTGGCTGAAGGAGGAATTTCAGCCTACAAAATCAACCTATTTCACTACACTAGGCAGTGTATTGTATGAAAAACAAAAAAAAACAGGACACCCACCTTTTGCAGCATTCGTGTTATTGCTTCTCGTATTCATCTGAGGCTACGATCTGCTCCCAGCGCTGGTAAAACAGTTTTGCCCGGCTGGTGTCCTGCAGGTTGCCTTGGATGGAATAGTCAAAATCGGGATGTTGTTGCAAAGCATAAAACTGTTCAGCGATATAGCATCGAACATCGGGCTCTGAAACCATGACTTCATCACTCAGTTCAGCACGACCATCGACCAGGTTAATAATGTCTTCCAGATCGTGGCTACTCATGGGGTCATTACCGCCACGCCCAAGGTAAGCCTCCAGCTTGGTGGCGATAAAATAGGCAGGCGCTAATAGATTGATGGTGACCGACTCATTCAGTGGGTAGGGTTCAGCATGTTCAATGGCCTTGTGATACCAGCGATTGGTGAAGCCAAGAATATTCTCGTCATCCGGCATCAGATCCACCTTCAGAGATCCCAGGCGCATGCGGCAGATAACGTCATCCTCCATGCTTTGCCGAAACCCTCTCTCATGCAGCTTACGTTGCCAGCGCTGCCACTCGGCCTGCCCTTCGACATGCACGATAAGATCAATATCCTCTGTGAATCGCACGGCTTGCCGGGTGATGGGGTCGGTGATGAGAAAGGCTGTGGTACTGCCACCCACGAAAGCCACATGGCCCAACAACTCTTCTCCCAGGGCTTCGGCCACCGGTAGCAGCATATCCAACATCTGTTGAGGCATATCGCTCACGGTTTAAGTCTTTGCACCAGTAACTGTTGCGCCACCTTCGACTCGCGGGGATTACCCAGACGAATGGCATCCACCAGTGCCAGAAGGTCATAAAGCGCCGGGGCATTCCGCGCAGCATAAGGGACACTTTTAAAAAGCGGTTGCAGCGCTTGGCCCATCTTCTCGCCTTGTGGGTCGGGCCACACATAGATCTGTTCTTCCATGCTCTTCAGCGCTCCTTGCATGATGGGTGCAGCAGTTGCAGTCGGCATACCCCGCACCAGAGCACCCGGCTTTACAGGAAAAACGTACTTCAAACCATGCGTGATCAGCTCCAACACGGCACGGACATTTGCCTTTGGTATGCCACTTTTTCGATCTTTGACTACCAAGCCTGCGTTAGCACTGCGATTAATGGAGGCGTTGACTTCGCTTTTACTGATACCCAGCGAGCGTTCAAGCCCACGGGCACTGAACGCCTCTCGCTTTCCATCCTCAAGCAGGTCTCCTTCATCAGCACTCTGGTGAAGGAGAATAAGTTTTAGGAGTATGACAATGTCTTGGCTTTTCATGATTAATCGTCCTCTGTCCACGGACAAAGGACACTTTAGTATGCCGTCCCCAAAAACGCAAACTCCCTAAATCAATGACAGCGCTTAACCAAAACAAGTAGCCTGGGTTGAGCTTGCGAAACCCGGGTAATATTGCTGCCATTCCAGCTCTTTCCCCGGGTTTCGCAAGCTCAACCCAGGCTACAGGTGGCTTTGTTTTTTTAGTCTAATAATCAGCAAAAATCAGGATGGAGATCACCAATCTGCATAAAGTGGCTGACGTTTAATTCACACCATTGAAACTGCGGCAAAACAAAAAACGCCGTAACACAAAGTTGCGGCGTGATGGTTAACCACTCTGTGACTCACCTCAGAACGGGATATCTATCGACAGCTTGGCGCGCTGGGCATCTTCACTGCGCTGTTCAAAGCTGTTGAGATAATTTATCCCCTGCAGAGAGTAAGAACCCTGAATGGATGACCCTTTCGGCAGCGCACCCGAACGCAGGGGCATACTCAAGATCAGCTCGGCGGTGTGAGACTCGAAGTCAGATACACCGATGCCATCGTAGGTATAAGCACCCTGAAGAGTGAGACCCTTGGCCGTGCGCAGATTGACGCCGACCTTAGCCCCTCGGTACCCACCGCGAGGCCGTTGACAGCGGTGATATCGGGGGCATCGAAGTCCCAGACCCCTTTCAACCCGACCAGTGGGCGGATAAGTAGCCCATTGGAGTGACGTGGCACCAATAAACTCGCATTTTGTGCCTTTTTACCCTTAAACCGGCTCTGCACCAAAATCATGAAAACCACAGTGATGGTGGAACAGTGGTGTTGTAGGAGCGAACTTGTTCGCGATGGACTACGAAACGTGCTCTTCGCGAACAAGTTCGCTCCTACGCGTGAGTACCGGATTAGCGTGCTGAGTGGTTACCAAGCGGTTATGTCTTCAACGCCAAATAACACACGTCTGGATCTGTGTTCTGACACCTTTGGTGTCCTGACCCTTTGTCTGCTGGAGGGACAAGGGGGGTTGTTCTGAGTGATTTTGAAAAGCGGGTTGATTCTGCCGTGGACAGTTTTCGACTCCCGTGATGACTTGATTTGAATTATCCCCATCCCGCCGACTCTGCTATTCTAGCGTTATGGGTCATACTGATATCATCTCCAAATCACTCATCCGTGCGCTGGTCAAGGATATGGCGACCTACCTCCTCGGTCTGGAGATCACCCACCTGGAGGAGGCAGCCACCGAGCGGCAGCGTATCGAGACCCGGT
>JBEVXV010001075.1:0-17579 GCA_040505915.1 Sedimenticola sp.
GAAGGTGAGAGTGGAAGGTGGGAGATGAGGACCCCCCTGTCCCCCCCCCCCCCCTCGCTAATGCTGGTACACATCATTGCGGACATGTTGCACTTTATCTTATCGAAACCGGTCATGAAATGGCAAAGCTACACCAATAACAATTATATTATCGAACAAGCAGTCGATTCACCCCCTTGAATACATGTATAACATATACATTAAAGGTTCACCTAGCCTCCTAGTGCGAAACCCAGTGCGAAACGACCCGGTGCGAACGGGTATTTGTGACAAAATGACCCGACACCTCAGACAACTAGACAGACAAAGTTACATCAGAGATGATCGAACCCATTGATTCACCTGTTCACATGCATTGGGAATATGAACAATTATGCACTATCCGACAATCATGAAATGCGATATGTGTGCACAGGTCTGCGAATAATGTTAAATATCCAGACCTGCATGCATATTCAGCTCATGATTTGTCATAACATCGAACGTCTAAACTGATCACCAAGTTCAAAGGAGTTTCACAGGGGTGTGGATGGCTGTTCAGGTAATGAATTGTTTTCACATCCGATATGCGGGACATACATGTATCAGTATTATGCGTATAGAGTGCCGAAATTGAAGCATGCAGTTACGATGCGTCTGAAGTATAGGCAAGCATACACAAACTGTTTCCCGGGTTTCCAATTGAGACTTGGAAGGGCTAACAGCTAGCTAAATGATTACCGAAGTACATGTAATGCTCGGGAACTTCCGTATTCCGAACAAGACGCGAAATGGCTAACCTTTAGCTGAACGATTGCAGAAGTATACTCAGGAACTTTCGTATCCTAAACATGTTCAAGGGGGGTGAATGGACTGCTTGTTCGATACTATTGTTATTGGTATAGCTTTGCCATTTCTTCACCGATTTTTATAAGATAAAGTGCAACATGTCCGGAATAAACCGGTTTAAGAACTGTTTTGAAGTGTTTGAGAAACCGGTTGGATATTTATGGACGGTGTCGCTGGCCAAGGCTAGTGGACCACATTGCAGACATGTTGTAATTTATCTTATCAAAATCGGTGAAGAAATGGCAAAGCTACACCAATAACAATATTATCGAACAAGCAGTCGATTCCCGCCCCTGATGTTAAGGTTGCAAACATGTTTACAATCTAAATGCATTTTCAATATAAGCATGTTTAGGTATTAAATGTGTGTAGAGGGCTAAACACATAAAAATTCTGCGACCGAATAAGCGTTTAGAAAAGTGCTTAGGATCTAAACGTCATTTTTACAGTGTAGATAGAGAGATAATTCGTGTCGCCTACGTGACCCCGGGGCTGATCATCTTGGTGCGCCGGATCGAACCCCACCATGACCACATTTCTTTCTTTTTTTTTCTTCAATTATCCCCGTTTTTCTAGCCGTAAATAACAAATCTTTAATTATTATACAAATATAACAAGTTACACTTACATTGACAATGGATCCGCTGTCGACAGAATCCCACGAGCAACCAAGTCCTTGAAGGCATCAACCCAGAACTGACATCCCCCTTGTTTATTATTCAACCACCATCTTTCAATGCGCTGTAATATAATATAATTTATGTGTTCACCCATTCGTCTACGATGTACGCATACATGTATGCACATTACACATTCCATATTACTTATTGATACATACAAATTATATGATTGACTTACAATACATTTTTAAATCATATTGACAGAATGCGAGAACTGTACGGCGAACTTGAGATATAGAATTTTGCTGTGTAGCTTTCGTGATGATGATAAACTTTGGTCGGTATACTCGTACATGTACATGTACTGCAGCATTCTGAATAACTTTTCAGACGTGTAATATGAACGCACGACAGTTTTACATGTCTACTTTAGAATTGGATAGCAAATATGTACACAACAGTACAACACATGCCTGGTTTGATTTAGAACTGCCTATTAAAAAACTGTTCTCAGCTGCCATGTCATCAACATCTTCCCAACGGAATGCCTTTTGTATGTCTCCAATTAGCCCGTTTTCCGTCCCGGCATCAACTCTGACGCAGCGTGGAACACCTGGAATTATTAGGGTCCATACCTGTATTTTTTTGTATTTGGCATGTTCTTCAATGATGATAATTATTACTGCTTAAAAGCTACATGAATAGGATGCAAATGTGAATCACATCTGCCAGTGTAGTATTATATCTGGATGAAATGACGTTTCAATACCCACCCACAAATTCCTACATTTTATCGATTTTACAGCAATCCCGGTGTATTTCCGTGTAAGATCGAAGTTTATTTCATCGAGTGAGCATCAAACGCGGTATTTCCACCTTTGAGTACCGGGAAATAATACACGAGTGTGCGTCGGTTTCCGCGTAAGCAACGTTACCATGGAAACCAAAAATAAAAATAATCGAAAAAAAAATAAAAAAAAATCAGTTATTATTTCGTTTCAGACAATTTCCCAACTTTCGTAAAAAAAATATAAGGTGTGAATTATTTCACCACTCAAAGTCATAATCGCACATGTGAAAGTATGACAAATATAACTGATAACCGGCTCGTTCAATGCAAATGTGCCATAATTATGTGTGTTATAAACTTCAATACTACACTGAAAAACACAAATTATCTTTTTATTTAATGACACTTAATAAAGCCCCTGCGTCTAATGACATAATAATAAGCAAATTTTAAATATTCAAATCTTGCATTGCAAACGATGTGTATGATGGTTGTGAACTCATTTTAACGCCATTTGCAGTTCATAATTATCCGTATATTGGCTAAAAACACGCGTATTTTGACTGGTGGATCATATTGTAGACATATTATTTTCAAAATTGGTGAGTAGAAAATCATCAATAACATCGTCAGACAAACTCAAAATTGCAGTTTACAAACACTTTTCTGCAGTTTACAGTGTTAGTTTTGTGATTACCAGTTATTTTATCGTTGTCAGTTTTGTAAATAGATGTACATGTGCAATACAATTTCAAATGTACGCGATAATGTGGCTTTTCATCGTATGGCGTCTTGACTGTGTTACGCCCCTTGTCTATGTATACACGATAGCCAAAGCCTTGCCATTATATTTGGGCAATTGTCTGGAAAGGTGTTTCATGTTTACTAATTAAGGTTGGTGCTATGTTATTTGGAACACACATTGAAAATTCATTTTCCGAGAGAATGCTGAAAGAAATATATGCATATGATATACCAAATTGAAGAGAACAATTTTCTGCAACTGATGATGTGAGTGTCAACGCGAATATGCATAACACAAATGAATTATGACCCTTGAAACAATGATAATCTTTGGGAAAATCCAGCACAATAACCAGACCTTATCTGAACCAACAAACCATATACATGTATTCACTGCATCACTATCTACATCGTGCCACCATTTAGAAACCATACCTTGCTGTAAATTGTCCATAATAAGCAAAATGCTGCCGAGCACATGTACATGTATATGCTTGTCAAATTGTGTACATTGCAGGCCTGCCATTTATCAGGCTAAGTTTTGTAATTTTGACAAATCTCAGGCATTGGCAGATTTAAATTATGGCAGGCCTGGTACAATTTCGATTACACGCGGCTGTGTAGACACGGGAATATACATGTGCTAGGCAGAATTTTGCTTATTATGGACAATTTACAGCAAGGTATGATTTGTTAATGGTGGCACGATGTAGATAGTGATGCAGTGAATACATGTATATGATTTGTTGGTTCAGATAAGGTCTGGTTATTGTGCTGGATTTTCCCAAAGATTAGCATTGTTTCAAGGGCCATAATTAATTTATGTCATGCATATTTACATTGTCACCAGCATTATCAGTTGCAGAAAATTGTGCTCTTCAATTTGGTATATCATATGCATATAGTTCTTTCATTATCCTCTTGGAAAATGAATTTTCAATGTGTGTTCCAAATAAGGTAGCACAAACCTTAAGGACTGTTGGATGTTCCTGTGCACATACATACCACAATAAATATGCAACATTTTGTGTAAATAAATTGATTTGTTTCATACCTTTCATTCCTTTTACGTACTGCATAAAGTAGTAGGCAACCACTTCAGGATCGTTATTGGTGTTGGCAACATTTAACCACAGGATTCGCCGGGAGAACCTACATGGGCAGCAAAATATTAGGAAAAAAGTTATATATCCAGACAGGCTAGTTCGACCATGTTTAAAGTGATTGATTATTTTCAATGCAGTTACTTATATTAGGGTATATTTATGCAACATAATCAAATGCATTCCACATTATCATAGCGGATTCTGTGTTTAGTTTCAATATATATTATTTATTCAATAATCAAATACATATACATGTAGCCTAAACTACCGCAAACAATAATGATGATGTTCCATACCTATCCATTTTCATTATTTTCCAAGAAAATCTGCTGCTAAAACGCAACAAGATGCATAATGAATGACATCTACAAGTGCAACGACTTGGCCACACCATCCACAGGAACTTGTTGTTGGGACCCCTCCCCCCCCCCCGACTATCATACGGAGAGTGCACTGTATGCGATATACTAAAAGGATTGAAACAGAATTGGAAAAGTTGGGAGAATTTGCCTGCGTCTATCCGCATATTTCCCGTTTTTAAAGTCGTTCCTCCACCGATATAGGAAAATCCAGTCCCAATCGAAAGGGGATTGATTCTTTATTGTGTCTGACGTTTAGCTCTTTGAAAATGTTTGTTTAGTAGCATTATATTGCACAAATCAGTATCGATGCAAGTTTCGGACAAGAAAGCGAACGGAAGTAGATAATCGGATCTCCTCGGTTGTAGAAAAAAGTCCGCGAATTTGTACGTTATTGTGACGATTTCGATCTGAATCACCGAGCGCTTATGATATTTTAAATTCCCGCATCGCAAAAGTAAACAAACACTGAGCGTCTACCGACCGAGATCAGCTGTGACGTATGAAACTAAAATCGCGCATCCAATCAGAAATCACACTTGTTCGCTTTAGTGTCAGGTCAGGAATTTAGAGGAAAAATAGAAATGATAGCCTCGCTTGTAGGACATATATCTTTATAACGACATGGGATTAATGAAAGTTTCTGGTGGGTATATCGCATACAGTGCACTCTCCGTATGATAGTCGGGGGGGGGGGGGGGTCCCAACAACAAGTTCCTGTGACACCATCGGGTGGTCACAATGGCGTATCAATACACAAATTCGATTTCCTAGCATTTATCAACTTGAACTCGTTTCTCCACAACTTGAACCATCGATTATTAAGCTCCAGGCCGCCAGGATTGCTGGACATGTGCTGTAAGACATGAGGTCAAGTTGATGACTTTTTAGGAAATCGTGGGTGTGTATTGAAGCGCCACTCTGACCACCCGAGGGCATGACGAAGACACCACACTCACAGAATGATGCCACCCATACATGCATCCCGTTGCATTTCAGAAGCAGTTCCTCTTGAAATACAAGGAAAATGGATAGGTAGTGAACGTTGTCAAGAATACGGCTGATTTCAGTGACGTTAGTTTTGACGTTACTCTTTATAGTAGTTAATGATACATTATGTTCAAACGTATTTTTAACTCGAATACAATTTGCACTGTTTTATGTAATTGCTTTCTGAATACGTATATGTATATATTTTCAATATGCATATATTGCAATATGCCTCTTCCCCTGGTGGATATCAATACACATGTGAAGTATCATGAAGATCGGACTTGTAGAACTAAAGTTATAACAGTTTATTTTTGTAACGGACTGACGGACGGACTGACGGACGGACGGACAAGGGTAAGTCTATATGCCCCCTCCACTATCGTGGTGGGGCATAAAAATAACTGAGCTATTCGTCCCAGGAGGAACCTAGCTTTGATCCCTGAACAAATTATGTAGTTAAATATATTTAAATGTACAATGTAATATGATTTACCCACAGATGGCTCCATGAATAGCAAATCCAAATTGCTTCAGTTTATCGTAGCCGTCCACGTGAATCAGAAAATTTGGACCCTTGTTACTGTACGTTCGTCTTCGCAATTGGTGGCGACGCCTAGAGGAAACCCCCTCTGGGTCGATCAGACGCTGTAGTTCTGACACAAAGCTTCTAAAACAAAAGCATGTATAGCCAATCTGAGTTTTAGTACCAACATCATATTCATTAATACTTTATTTCCTCTGACGGGATATAAGGTGCTCTATTAATTTACAGGAACCAGAATCGTGACCGTGTGGTTTTCACTTGGTGTGCGTGTTTTTAATGATCACACGATATATTTAGCCAACCGGAATAGGCACTTCGTTAAATGTGTATTTGGTGTGAAACCACGCCATCGCTTTGAGGATCCACTCTAATCAATATGTCCTGTTTGTCAAGTAGGATTGATGCTGTGATGCTGTATGATGCATATATGAACCATATATGTAAGCGTAGAACGTATGCCCTTCAATCCTGACGATGCAATCCGGCCTCAACACCAGCCACCATTATGTGTCTTGGTCAGAATAGACAGCATTCAACATGGCATAAAACATTATACATGTACAATGTAGTTAAAACATTCAAACCCCGTGAGTGTATTTGAAGAGGATAACGAAAGTGTATTACACGGTCTGTCACGGTGATAGTACGGTACATGCCGGGTGCACTACGGTTGCTCAAGGCGCCAGTACGGTGCACCACGGACTATATCACGGTTGGTCACGGCGTTTCACAGTGGTACTACGGTGAACCACGGACCATCCGGCGACATCCGTGGCCATCCGTGGCTATCCGTTGTGCCACCGTGTTAGGGGTGACCAGGGCATAACGTCGCGCAATATAACCGCTGCATAACGAATGTTTGATTTTTTTCTTCATATTATGGCCTGGTCACACTACGGCATGCCAAGGATCACCCCGGATGGTCCGTGGTCATCACCGTGGCTCACCTTGGCTCACCGGGACTGTCCGCGAAGCTGATAAAAAAAAATTTCGAGGACCACGGTGCCAGTACGGTTGTACTACGGTAGCGCTACGGACCGCCACGGTGTCACTACGAATGACCACGGTTCATCCCGGTCGGCCCCGGTGGTGCCACGGATTCAACACGGTGCCAGTACGGTGAGTCACGGTGCCGATGATCAAGGCTCATCCCGGACTGCCCCGGCAGCACTACGGTGCTGCCACGGTCGTTCCGGTGCCACTACGGTGTCGCTACGGAGGGTCACGGACCACCCCGGACCACCCCGGACCGCCACGGTCCGCCCCGGACGTATAGTCCTTGGTTGATCATTGACACCACCGTGACAGTCCGTGGCTCACGTGACAGTCCGTGGCTCAACGTATTGGCACCTTGGGGAACCGTAGTGGCACCGTGGCACGCCGTGACCAACCGTGATAGTCCGTGGCGATCCGTGCTTCACCGTACTGGCACCTTGAGGAACCGTAGCGCATCCGGCATGCACCGTAGTATCACCGGGACAGACCGTGCTGTTATTCTCTTCATACATATGGTCACACCTAACCACGATGCGTCCCGGACCACCCCGGACCACCCCGGTGGTACTACGGTGGTACTACGGACCAGTACGGTGACACCCGGTGCTCCAAGGATCACCCCGGATGACCACGGTTGTTAAGAACATTTCTTAACCACCGGGGCGACCTACGGACCACCACGGTGCGTCACGGTGCCACTACGGTGTCGCTACGTCATGCCAAGGAGCTCCACGGATCGCGAAGGACTTTTGGTCCGGGGTGGTCCGGGACGCAGCGTGGTTAGGTGTGACCATAGCTTTACATTATTATGGTATGGAAAATCGAGCTGTCCTGTCAAATAGCGATATAGAATGAAGTGGACTGAAATTGTGAAAAGTCCATGTTTTATGCTAAATTTGATACGCATTTTCTTGAACCCAATTGGCAAAAGTTCGCTCATAACTTGGCGTAGGCCATTTTGTTTTCTTCCATAATTTATGACGTCGATATTAAACGTCAAATCGTAATCTATTATAAGGTTTGACAATGCCCAGCCGTGTGTTTACAAACGTTCGCTGTGGCACGAGGGAACTGTTTGAACCCAAGGTCGTAGGTTACAACGAACGTGCACACACAGCACGCGATCCTTGTTTGAACACGGCTGTGAGAATGTGCAAACAACGGCAGCCATGTAACAATAGGGGGGTTTCGGCCAAGTTGTGGAGAACGCGCTTGAAAAAGCCGCGTTGTAGGAAAAATTGGCCGCGATGTGGGAAAAATCGGCCGCGTTGTGGGACCGACCCCCGTTGTGAGTCCTACATATAATACTTACACAATGTCGATAGTATAGTTTGTATATAGATTTGCAGTAGCTGTTAGTAGTTATTACCTTGAGGCCGAAATTCCATGCCTGGTCAGTAGTCTCCTTGACATGCTGCGGTATCCGAGACTTGATGCCGATCCTTGTATCTCATTCTGTTCATAAATAATGAAGCATCTCGTTGGCATGTAAATGATCTTCATTTAGTCACTAGAACTGTGCAGTCATGTGTCAACGTAACAACGTAATTCATAATTATGTCAATTTACTTATACATGTAGTACATGTACTGATGTAGGCTACCATACACAATGTGACTTAAATGTGGTTATAATCATAACTGAGCCAGTGATAAAATATTCTCATGGTAAGTTACTTGACTACGTCATCAAATACGGTGAGACATATGGTTCATACATAAGAAAGGGCATCAAACAAATAGATTTTCTTGTCAGACATATGGCTCGCTTTTTTTATTTGATTCTGATTTGTCTGCCGATTGTGTACATCGATATGTTGGCGGTCTTGTTATTGTGGATGCCATAGTCCGCACAGTAGGCTTTATGTATATGACGTCAAACTCACCCTGTTTTACGTGTACCAGTATACTTAACCAGCTAACAGCATAGTTTGCAGTTAGAAGCAGAACAGTTTGCATAAAGTGGTGAGCCAAGCGACACCAATCGCATGCAAGTCTTATCTAAATTGTGAGGTCTGGTATGATATACCACTTGCATTGCTTACCTGCATTACTGCGATGACTTCGGCATCACGAATTTGGCCACGCCGACGAAGTCCTAAACTCTTCAACACTCGCTTCAGTTGGCGCAAACTAAAAGGGTGAATACGCTACAATGGCATCGTAAGATATGTAAAAAACGTGCAACTACACAACGCACACGGATATCATTAAAATATTTTTAAAAAATGCTGTAGTTAGTAATCACAACATACATGATGACATTATAATTAGTAATTCCACAACTATACGATAATAGGCTGTACAATAATCTATGACGTGAGGTGCATGCATCCAGGACTGCCAAACCTCAGGCTTTTAGCCTGAATCTCATAATTTTGCAACACTTTTCCGGATCTCAGGCTTTGTGTCATGAATCTCAGGCTTTCAGATTGTCAAAGTTACAAAAATATTTAAATAGCAAAAAAAGAAGGTTTTCCATTATCTTTCAACTATGTTATTCCATGTTGACACATGTACACTGACAATTTGGTACGATTTGTTGTTTACATGCTAATTTTTTCTTTATTTTGTCATTTGCATGCAAAATTTTGCTTATATTTTGTTGTTCGCGCGCTTAATTTTTCTAAAATGTTGTCGTTCGCGCGCTTAATTTTTCTAAAGTTTAGTCGATCGCGCACTTAAATTTGATAAATATTAAAATCTCAGGCTTTTTTATGAAAAAGTTTTGGCAGGCCTGGTTTTCATACCGGCACATGTAGTTCATTTCTCCAGTTTTCTAATGGAATGTATGCTCTAATATTAAAACGACTTGGGCCTTCACCGGCCTTTATTAAAACGGCGTGGCTGTATACACGTGCACAGGACGGTATTTAAACGACAACAATTTAATGCACTGGGATACACACTTTAATCTTTGATCTGACATCTAAAAAAACCCGTTGCCGATATACTATGAATAACCTTGAGGGAATTCGGCTTGTGAACTCTAGTAACTAGAGTAGAAATCTGAGCATGCGCAGTAGCTTTACTCGAGTAACCATATGTCGAACGCGTTAGCCGAGTCTCGAGTTACTCGGGTTGACAAGTCGAACGCTTAACCTAGTCTCGGAATGTGTGTATAACGTTAAATGAGCCATCACTCGGATGCGCAGCCGCAGGCCTGCCAATCCTCAGGATTTAAGCCGGAATCTCAAGTTTTTTCATCACTTTTCCGGATCTCAGGTTTTAGGACGGAATTCTCAGGTTTTCAAATCGCATAATGTAAAAAAAAAACATTATAAACAGTCAATCCCAGTGTAATTTGTGGCCAAATAATTTACATGTAGTTTGGATAGGTGGCAGTTCATATTGACAAATATACAAGACATCAGCTAAGTTCCCGGGTACAGTCCCCGGACCCAGTTATCCAGGACGCTGTTTGATGTTGCCGAACCACTGACCATTGCGGCCAACTGGACAATCCACAGCCGGTACATCTACACGGTTCCCGGGTACAGTCCCCGGACCCAGTTATCCAGGACGCTGTTTGATGTTGCCGAACCACTGACAATGGCAGCCAACTGGACAATCCACAGAAGTGGACAATTAGTTTAGCGGCCATATACTTTGACCTCAGGGCAGGTTACGCAAGGCTACTTGAGTGTCATTAAAATCTGAGGTTCCGGCCCAATTTCCATAATAAAATAAAAGGAGGAAATAATGTTTGTATTCTCAATATATTTGCAACTTTATTTTTCATAGAAATTTGTTACAATAGTAAAAAGATCAAAGTACTGAAAGCAATTCCTGTAATTGTCATATTCTCCACACAAAGCTTTGTAGCAGTAGACTGTGCCACATAACTAAATTATATTATAGGTCTGTGACTGTACTTTGTAAACTATTTTGATAAATAAAAAGTAAAATTTAAAAATATTATTATATGTATGTAAAAAAAAAAAAATCCAAAGTACTATGACATTCTTCTAGAATGAGCAATTACAGCATTACAACTGTAATACACATAGTTATAATAATAATAATTATTACATTGTACAATTAAATATAGATTTATGCGCGCGCTTCAAATTTTTCCTGAATTGTCACTCTTCTTTTTTTTGGAAATCTCAGGTTTTTGTATTGAACAGTTTTGGCAGGCCTGCGCAGGCTGATCTGGGTCTACATTGGTTGCATATGCCAAGTTGTACATTTTCTCATGAGCCTGCTGAAATGTCTCACGGCTATGATAGATACAATATTAGTAATATATAGCCATGCATAAACTCTCCAAATGGAGACACATTTGGTCGTCGCCATCTTGGATCTAGTGTTACCCCTCAACAACTCGCGGTTACTGAGGTCGAGTAGGTTAGAGATTATGCGCATTTCGCTTACTTGATGCGTTCGACTTGCAACCCACGTTACTCGAGTTATCATTGCGATTTTGTATACGGCTGCAACTACCTATAATTATTATAATACACGCTACGCGACCTCGGTGAATATCCCATGCGACAGGTCCTTAGAGTTTGCTATACACCTCATGTTCAGACAATAATTGTATAACATAACTGATTGCCTGTAGCGACGCCATATACATTGGTTATACATCGTTAAAACAAGTGCATGTACATGTATATTGAACAAGAGCTGTAGGAGAACAGCATAGCTCGACTATTGGCAGCTTTGACGGACATTGCGGCTACCAATGCGGGTAGTCAATAACGGATTAGTAAGTTCAACTGAGGGTCACCCAATTATACAGATGATCAGGGTCTAATTAGTAGGATCTATACTGGTCACATATGATTAGCACTGCAATTTTGATCGAGGTCCCGAGGTGCTCACACACACGCACGCACGCACGCACGCACGTCAACGCGAATATGCATAACACAAATGAATTATGACCCTTGAAACAATGCTAATCTTTGGGAAAATCCAGCACAATAACCATACCTTATCTGAACCAACAAACCATATACATGTATTCACTGCATCACTCTCTACATCGTGCCACCATTTAAATACCATGCCTTGCTGTAAATTGTCCATAATAAGCAAAATGCTGCCGAGCACATCTACATGTATATATGCTTGTCAAATTGTGTACATTACAGGCCTGCCATTTCTCAGGATAAGCTTTGTAATTTTGACAAATCTCAGGCATTGGCAGATTTAAATTATGGCAGGCCTGGTACAATTTCGATTACACGCGGCCGTGTAGACACTGGAATATACATGTGCTAGGCAGCATTTTACTTATTGTGGACAATTTACAGCAAGGTATGATTTGTTAATGGTGGCACGATGTAGATAGTGATGCAGTGAATACATGTATATGATTTGTTGGTTCAGATAAGGTCTGGTTATTGTGCTGGATTTTCCCAAAGATTAGCATTGTTTCAAGGGCCATAATTAATTTATGTCATGCATATTTACATTGTCACCAGCATTATCAGTTGCAGAAAATTGTGCTCTTCAATTTGGTATATCATATGCATATAGTTCTTTCACTATCCTCTCGGAAAATGAATTTTCAATGTGTGTTCCAAATAAGGTAGCACAAACCTTAAAGGGAGGTATAGGCGATTGGTGATTTTTTTTAATAGTTAAATATATTACATGTTTCAATCAGTTTTTACATTTGACAAGCATAGCGATATGATTTGCCACCGGAAACTGTGTTAGAAGTAGGTAAAATTCCTTCCAAATGAAAACAATTATATCTCACTGTCGACAGTGGGGATAGCGCAATGGCGTTTAATGCATATGCGCATAAGGCACTTCAATCGTCTGTGCCATCCTCTAAATACATGTAAATATAAACAACTGTCATATGAGAGATCCGCATGAATGGAAGGAAACAATTTACATAACTTAAGGGAACTTGCTGCGTTGCACCTGCATTGCGTAAGGTTATTACATAATTCCACGGAGCTCTGCAAAGCACTGTCGTCTTTAGGGTCGTGGGTTCGAGCCCCACCAAGGTCACATACGTTTCCCTCTTTTTAACACAGTTTCCCGTGGCAAATCATATCGCTATGCTTGTCAAATGTAAAAACTGATTGAAACATGTAATATATTTAACTATTTAAAAAATACCCCAAACGCCTATATGCCCCTTTAAGGTGTCATTCAATCATCTTTTACATTCAGTATACCGACCACTTGCACTTTTGAAAATTACCAGTAATCTACAGGTCTACTTAACCGGGATATTGATACGTAAAAGAATATTCAATATGCTGAAACCATCTGCTTACCCAATTTTCAGGCCGTGGTGAAGAAATAAGATCGAAATTATTTCAGCATACGAATACGAAGCGTAAAAGTATTCCTTCACCAGTTCTTCTCCTGCAACAGATGAGGAATGATAATATAGTTACATGTGGTGATATTACGTACATGCATTATGTACTATATTACATCAATGATATTGTTATATACATGTACATAGATTGATTAGTGACGTTTTTCAGCTCATACATTTGTAACGCAAGTCATGTACAGTGGACCAGCGGGGTCGAACCGGCATTTCACCTGTTTAAGTTGGGCGAAAATCCCCAAAACATTAGACTGGGTGCGAATGCTTATGCATCAGTCAATGTAAATCCCCGCCTCCCCCCTCCGGGGGAATAGCGGGGCTTATATTTTCGGTGCTGTGAAAACCCCGGTAAAAGCCCCGCACTGCGGGGCATCATGAAATGTTAAAGCCCCGCGGTATGCCCAGGTAAAACCCGGGTAAAACCCCGGTAAAGCCCCCGGGGTGTGTCCCGGCCCATTTGTGAATGCCCCGGTAAAGTCCCCGTACTGCGGGGCATCATGAAAGGTAAAAGCCCCGGGGTATGCCCCGGTAAAGCCCCGACCCTCCCCCGGAGGGGGTGGGCGGGGATTTACATTGACTGATGCATTAAGCATGTACATTGTACCACATCAGCCATGCGATATTTTGGTCGTAAGATTTTCGCAGGGCCTGCAGGGTGCCGTAGACAACTTCGCAGACAGATGGGCACAAATGGTAGACCCTGCAATGCAGCAGTACGATGCTCGCACGGTTGTCTCACGGGTCTCATGGTTTACTTAGATTTAACGTAGTAAAACGAATTGCACGCATTTGCACGGTTGCAGCAGGATATCCGTGCAGATGTCGTGGAAATTTGGAAGGCTGTCGTAAAAATGCACACTTCAATGATCTCCAAATAACACAACATGACCTCAATGCACGATCTTGTTCTATACTGTTGTTTCTTGCCATCCAGACCACACTAGGCTGACAAATAACACTAGACGCAGCAATTTCGAAGTCGGTGTAGGTTTTTTTATTTGTATTTAATCACGGTTCAGAACCCGGGCGTCGTGAATATCCTCAGATGGGGCTCATATCGCCCGTGCATATGTCTGCATTGATTAATTTTCACATACGATTGCCATTTGGAAGAAGAATGATGACGATGAAAACGAGAAAATGCAACGAAAATCGTGTAGGTTATTTATTTGTATTTCATCACGGTTCAGAATGTGGGTTTCGAGAATGGCCGCACATGGGACCAATATCATGCGTTTATTTCGGCACCGACCGAATAAAAAAAATGCCGTTTAGAAGAAAAATCGAACCCAGTGTGGGTGATTGGAACTGATGGAAGTGATTGGAATACGAAATCACCACTAAAATCAGTGTATGCTTTTTATTTGTATTTAATCAGCGTTCAGAATTTGGTCGCCGAGAATGGCCAGGCGGGGTCCATATCATTCGTGTATGTCTCTGCATCGATTGATTTTCAGTATGAATTGCCGTTTAGAAGAAGAATCGCGTCCAGTGAGGACTGTTGGTGGTGAAAATGCGAAAATACCACGAAAATCACACCTTTCATAAGTTCTTCTGTCCACTTAATTTACTCTTTCCGGTTGTAGCACTGTCTTATTAAGAAAAATAATTCAAAATAAACTCCGCGTTCTATCTGACGTCAGTTTCACATACGCCATCCGAATCACGCGAATGGGTCGCTTCTTCTGTTTATGACACAAATTGAGACGGGTATGATGGCAGCAGAAGATGACAATAAGTTGTTGTTTTAAAATACCCGGGGTAAGAAAGTAATATTTTGTACATATTTTTGGTAACTTGTTTTTATATTTGATGTATTACTTATCACGTATTTGCATGTCAAAAGTACCCGCAGCGAATCGCTACGGGCGCTGCAAACATAAAATATATAGGACCGATCCTTTACCGATTCCGTAGGGAGCCGCGTCTAGTGTGCGTTGGCTGCGTATAGTGTTATTTTTTCAGTGTCAGCCCAGTGTACAGACGTGTACATAATTCGGCATGGAAGGTCCTTGGGCCAATTCCCACCGTTAAACATAATCACAGAACAGAACCTACATGTCATGATATAACAAAACTACTGCATTATCATAGTATTCGCTCCTTCCCCCCCCCCCACCCCTACACCCCAGCCCCCTATACTAAACAATTGCGTTCAGTTGAGCTCCAGACACTGAAACATCGTTTGACAGCCAAGTAATTATAAGTTGGTTTTGAATACATGTACGTACATACGTTTACACTTTCTAGTGACAGACCCGAGATCACCACATGTCTGCAATGTATGGTGGCTGGTATAGCCTACATGTACTTACTGGATGCACCGATCTCGTCGGAAGGCCGTTCAAGTGACGAATATGCAGTAGACATTGTGCATGTAGAAACATGCAATATTAATATAGCGGCACCTTCTCTTCAGGTATAGTAATCTGAAGTGAGTAAAATGAAATAATGATCATACGAAATGTGAAATTAACAATTGAAAGTGATGGCATAGTCAAAGTGAAACTGAGCAGCGAAGAATGTCACATTAATATATATCATTTATATAATGAAAATAAATAAATAAATAAATGGACTTTAATGTGATAAAATGTATTATTTGGCGGCATCTTGGATTTTCGAAACGTCGTATATATTTTTAGTTTTTGTGCAATTATCCTATATTCAGTATATACTAGTTAGAATCCACATTAGAAAACAGTTATGCTATGTAAAAATAGTTATAAATACATGAAAACATAATTTGGCGGCCATTTTGAATGTTGAGATAGAGCGTGTGTCTTTGGAAAAAAAAATTACAGAATATTCCAAGGTACTTTCATAAAAAAGGGGACCTTTGCAATTATGATTTGCAGTCAAATTTTCTTAACATGTCTACTATTATGCTAATTTGAAATTATCTCCCTTGACTTGAAATAGAACTTATTTAAATTAAATCGAAATGTAACAACAACAACTACAACAACAACAACAGCAACAGCACAACAACAACAACTTAAAAAAAGGGACATCATTACCTGCTTACCCCTCCCCCCCCAAAAAAATGACATCATTACCTGGTTGGTATTTAGAGTTATGGAGTTATCCTCTTTGTAAACTGTCCATTTAGAAATTCAGAATTTGTTTTTCAGATTATAGATATATTTTATGAATATCTTCACCAAATTCCTATTCCACAATGTCTCAATGTGTGTATATACCATTAGAATTGTAAAATAAACATAACTATCGCAAATAACAATGAATTATAGGACTAAAATGTGTTGTACGCCATTTGCTTTTACAAACTGTGCAAATGGCGAAAAGTGGTTATATGTCTTTTATTAGTTTGGTAGATGCTGTATTAAAACAGTTCAACATAGCTCTGTATGGGCCATTTTATCACATTACAGTTCATATATAGACAGCCTGCAATTTAATTGTAAATGAATACATATTTTGTAAATGGACAGTTTACAAAGAGGATAACTCCATAACTCTAAATACCAATTAGAGTTATGAAACCAAAACTAATCACATGTATGCATATAGACATGTACGAGTACATGTAGCTGACATTTAGTACACAGCTTACGATTATGCAGCATATAAAGACGTGTGGGCAAACCATGCATGTCATTTACTATGATGGCTGGTTAGCGAAATGTCCCTAACCAGCCACCATAATTTACTGACAAACGGAAATCAATACTAACTACTTTTAAAAATTCCGGGGCATGGGGGAGACATTGTCAACATTGCCCATGGTCTACAATGTGTGTTTCAACTTTCAATTGCGAAACCGAAAGTAGATTTCCTGGAAAATAGTTATTAACATAGGGCCTATAATATATAATTAGTCTGATACAGGGACGAAGTATAAGCATACATGTACACAAATCCAGTCCAATCACTAAACACAAGAGAAGGAACATACAAATAATAATTTCTTACTTGATCAAAAATAAGATGGATTCCTCCAATCCCAATATTGTGTTCTGCGCATGTCAAACCGGAAGGCGAAGGAGCGTAAAACAGCGTGGCGTAAAACATCGCCCCGTCGCGGCGACTAAGCGAAGACACGCTGATTATCGTCCCGTCGCGGCGACTAAGCGAAGACGCGCTGATTATCGTCCCGTCGCGGCGACGGGGCGTAAAACAGCGTGGCGTAAAACATCGCCACGACGAAGCGAAGGGACGATGATTATCGTCCCGTCGTGGCGACGAAGCGAAGACACGCTGATTATCGTCCCGTCGCGGCGACGGGGCGTAAAACAGCGTGGCGTAAAACATCGCCACGACGAAGCG
>JBEVXV010001076.1:0-2144 GCA_040505915.1 Sedimenticola sp.
GCTTGATAATCATTACCAAAAGAAACGGTATTAGCATCATTTGCAATTGATTGATATCCGATTGCTACTGAATTTTCACCGTATGTTTTTGATCGTGCACCTAGAGCAGTACTTGTATCAGCATCGGCACGGGAGTTTGAACCCACGGCGGTCATACCTGTTTTTATCAATGCTTCATCATAACCTTCATCTTCTGGATTTAAGTTATCACCTACTTGGGCACCACTGCCTAGATGGATATTTTCTTGGACTGCATGTTTATATAGTGTTGCTGGTAGATCGCTTTCATGATCTTCTGGCATTACACCGATGTATGCATTCATTGCATTATGTTCAGTGGTAATTTCGTAGCCCCAATCGTAAAGTCTACTAATATTTCCATAGTTAAGATCTGATGTATATTTCGCACTATTTGCTGTTGAGGTAGTTGTTCCAAGCAATGCTGTATTAGCATCGACTGCAATATTTGTATCGGCCAGTGTAGATTGTGTTTCTTTCAGACGCTCTTCATTATCGAGTGTCATCATCCAGGCATCAACAACATAGTTGTTATTGTAGATTGCAAGATCCCAAACTTTGTTATACTGGGTATCAGAAATTTCTTTATTTGCCACAATGACATCTCTATTGCCGCTAATAGCGGTTGCATTCACTGCTGCACTTTGTTCGTTAGCTATTGTCCGTGACCAGTTAGTATCGATATATCCTCTGTGCTCGACCAATTTAGCTTCATTGGTTCCTAATCTGTACTGGTTATTAATTGCGGTATTTTGAGCTGCATTAGCCGTGCTTTGTGCTGTATTGGCACTGTTTAGAGCAATATCGGCACGGCTTTGAGCCGCAATAGTTTTAGTATTTAAGGTGTCAATATTGGTTCTATTTATATCTATAGACCCTGTATTGTTTGCAACATTTGTATCAATCCTGGTAGTAGTCACCTTTAGTGTAGTAATAGCGTCACCTTGAATAATATTGGTATTATTTACCAATTCTATATTCAAAGCATTTTGATAGGTCTCACCATCAAGATCTGCAATTGTTATTGCATCGTGCCCATCATGTTGGTTAGTTGCAAGGACGGATTGAACAAAGAGGGCCGCCGCCGTCATTGTTGCAAAAGAGAGGTTTCTGGTTAGTTTAGACATTTTATTTATCCTGTTTGTTTAGGTAATGTGTGTACATTGGTAAAGCAACAAAAAGCGCGAGAGAAATCGCGCCAGTGAGTGGCACTATGATGGATAGGTAATCCATATAGAGTGATAGATAGATTTGGGACATAAGCTATGAGTCCGTCTGTTATTTTGGTATGTATATAATAGCATATACTGTTAAATATTTATTGATTTTTCAATCAAAACATTTTTCCTAATACATCATCACACTCCAAAAAATCATGTACTCTCATCACGGTAATAAGATTTTTTATATGTTCTGATTTCTTTTCTGGTGTTGTGCTGATAGCGAGTCCATTTTCATGTTTTGCTTTTAATTCATTTACTTTGTTACACACTTTCACATAGTTATTTTCATTTTTTTCATTATTTTCAATATTTTCAGTAGGCTTATAATTTACATTGCATGAAGCTATAATTAAAATAATAGGTATTAAGAATAGTTTTTTCATATCAATTACCGTCCTGGAAAATACTCGCATCTGAAGAAGATTTATTTTTTGATGCAGGTTTAGTTTTAAATCTATGACACTCTAACAGTTCTTTTAATTCCATTAGTAACACTATCCTTCCATGAAAATAAGCACTGTTTTGATGATCTACAAAATCGGCTATTACTTTACTATGTGCCTGTTTTGTTGCTTGTATTGTAAAGCATAAATTTTTAATACTTATTTCTGCATTAACAGAGAAGGAGATAAAAAGGAGAAATGCAGCTAGTATTTTTTTCATCATAGTTCTATATTTCGAATAATATCCGCGTTGCGATCACTAGCTTCTTTTTTAATTAAAGTTTCTTTCACACTTTTTTTAAATGAGGTTTTTTCTTCTAAAAAACTGATTCTGGCTTGTAAGTGCGCAACCATTATAGCTAAATCAGAAAGTTTAACTTTAATTCTATTTATCTTTCTATATTCAACGATCTTATTGATTACAATAAGAACGGCAATTAGAGAGATAAAGAAAAATAGA
>JBEVXV010001076.1:2244-5767 GCA_040505915.1 Sedimenticola sp.
TCGTTCTTTTCTTTCATCCAATTCTTTCAAATGCCGCAGTTTTTCATTTTCTATTTCTTTTTCTACGCCCATATAGAAATCACTTTCTATCGACTTGTACATTTCAGCTCTTATTTCATCGGCATAGATAAATTTATATATATGACAGCCGAAAAGAATAGCTAAAGCGACATAAATAATTATCAGGTGTTTTTTCATCCCATTATCCTCAAACTGTTTAAAATATTTTTCATTCATCTTTTTTCATTCATCTTTTTTCAGTTTTTTCAGATTGCGCAGATAAGCAAATTTTGAATAGACTAAATAGACAATACCCACGATTGCTAATCCTGACATTACAGCAATGACTATTTCACCGGTTCCCCACGTTTCAATATTCATTTCATTTTATCCTGTTCAAGATAATGATAGAGATTATAGGCGATGGACCCAAGTCCAATCCCTATTAAAGCAAGCCTCATAAATTCGGGCGGTTTTTTATTCAGTGCTGACAGTACCATCAGGGGGCCAAAAAGTCCAATATCAAGCAACCTAACCGCTTGTTCTTTAGCGATAGGATTAACCGTATTAGTATTTTCTGGAATATTAAATTGAGCCATTTTAACGCCTGGAAATAATAAATGCCGTGCCAATTACGACAGGAACCAGCCATTTCCAGTTATTTTTAATCCAACTATTAACGGTTACCTGGACACTTGGGGGATAAGTTTGGGGTCCAGAACCATTTTCATATAATGGAATATCAGTATTAATGGCTTCCCATCGCATACTATCCCATAAAGGACTATTTGCAGCTCTGGCTTTTAGTATGGCTTCATATTTTGAGACGGGCAGTTGTCCATCAATCCAATCACTTGCTTTATTCCCTTTTAGATCTGATTTGAGATCTGGAGGATAAAATAGTGTATTTGCGGGGAGTTCTCTACCGCCTGTTATTGTTATATCAACCATTTTCTTACCCTATTTTCCTGTATGAACCAATATCCGACAAAATTTCGCTCACATAATTTCTTGTTTCTATCGGTGCATTACTAAACCCTTTATTTTGTAAATTTCCGATACCCCAATTATAGGCAGCTAAGGCAAGATCCCAGGAGCCTAATTTGTTAAAAAGTTGTCTAAGATATTTCCCAGCGTATTGGATTGAGTCGTAGGGATCGAGCGGATCGACGTTAGGATGCCATCGCGGCATTATTTGCATTATCCCGACCGCGCCTTTTGGTGATTTAGTTTCACCATTAATAATATCCGGTCTGAAATGTGATTCTTGGTATGCGACTCGTGCAAGTAAATTTAAAGGGAGGCTATAAACCATACTAATATTTGTCAAAATTTCTCTGTATGGTTCACCGGCTTTCGGAAGAACCCACCCTGTATACTGCGGTTCAGTTTCATTTTCAACTCTAGGATTAATTGGTGTTACATCCGGCATATTTACCGGTACATAGGGAGTGCTAGGTGTTTTTGGTTGTACTAATCCCGGTGAATAGACCGGGTTTATTTTCGATGTATTTTCAGGTGGCGGCCCCGGAAGATTAGCATTATATCCACTCTCTTTTTTTCGATTAAAAAAGAGAATAGCGCCAATTCCAATTAAAGCCAGACCGATTAGGATGTCTTTATTCATACTTTGTCACTAAAAAAGTTATCACTATTTAAATTTGACGCAATTTGCATATATATTTCCCCTTCTTCGTTATTAAATGTAATTTTAATATTCATATAATCTCTCGATTTTGAATATATATCTATGATTGTAAATTCAATTATTTTTTTATCTTCGTATTCCTGTAAAAACATAGCTCTTGCCGAACCAACTTTTTTTATTGCCTTAATAGTTCCTTTGCAATTTCCTGTTTTTATAGATCCATTTTTTAACATACCAATAACGTCATCCAATATGATGTCGCACAAATCAGGAGAGCATACGTCACCTTTCATTATTTCTTTATTTTTCATTTAAACATATACCCAACAATAAAAGTAAAAAAAAATAAAGCTGTCATTATAACCGTAGTGCAAATAATAATATTAAATATTGTCTTTACCGTATTTTTCATATTTCACATCACCTCATATTTCACATCACTTCGTTATCATCTGATAGATACTAAACCAGAAGAAGATAAGAGCGGATAATATCGTAAGCTGATAAATTGCTGTTTTTATTCGCTCAAATCTTCTTCTAGTTATTTTCATTTATTTCTCAATCTTTCTCAACGCTCTTCTGACCAGTTAAATTGGAGTAGATAGTAAGCGGCAGCAGACGGTACTGGCTCCTTTGATAGTATAATATACGTACTGTTAGGTGCCAATCTAACATGTAGATTACCGTTTAATACCTCTAATGCTTCGGCTGTTACCCAAGTTTGGTTCCAAAGTGTTGCGATGGTATAGGTTGGATTTTTATATACTTCACATTCAGCGATAGCCTCATCATTATCATTAAGTGTAAATGACGGGATGTGAATACCTTCCTGTGTCACATCGTCACATTTATTTATGCTCAATAAAAAATTAGAATTACTATGAGCACGAATGTTTAAGGAGACTGGACTTGAATCTGTTTTGAACAAATACTTTTCATGCACTGCAAGGTGATCATAAGCAGTTGCGACAAAGGCGTGTTTTCTGGTTACTAATTCACTCATTAGATTTCTCTCAGTTAATTAAACTTCTGGCTCATACCAGCCGATTCGGGTACATATATCTATTGTTTGTGCTGATAAATTTTCTATTAATATTGCATAGAAATCATTTGTTTTCAGTATAAATTCTTCTACTCGTGAATTAACTAGCTGGCTACTGCTTGACTGACCTGGGCCACCTAATGTTAATAGACATTCCCAAGCGGTACCACTATCTGAAAGGGTTGCACCGGCTGTTATAATCGTGGAGGGCGTTATAGTGCTAAAATCATTTATATTTAGCCCTTCTAAAACTGACCCTGGATTTGAGGCAACCACTTGTTTATTGAATGTTATTTTCACGTCACCGTCAGTTGATACATCGAAGGCACTATGCGCACCGTTTTCATTTGTGCTAATTAAATAAACGAAAGTGTCTGTTCCTGAAACCTGATTAAATTCACTAGCAAGAAAAAATTGTCCTTGATGGATACGTCCATGTACCCCGTCAAGATTTACGCCTTGATCACCTGTGTTCATTTTTATTGCGAATCATAAAAAGCAGCACGTAAACTATAATTCATCGTACTGGCCTCATCATTTGACACCCTCAACACATGTTTACTATTAGCGGCTAAAATTAACTCTTCCGATCTTGCGCCTATATCATTCCCTGATAATCCGATCCCACCAGGATAAGACGCTGACCTTAGCCAGACAGTCCCATCTCCCCCACTTAATCCGGTAACCATTTCAGTATCCGTTGTTTTCGCGGAATCATGGTTTGAATTATTAAACGGCTGTGAGCTTGTGCTGGCGGTGGTCGTAGAGTTAATATAAAAAGTAATAAAACATCGATTAGACGTTATGATTTCAAATCCGAAATGAATATCTTT
>JBEVXV010001077.1:0-3707 GCA_040505915.1 Sedimenticola sp.
AATTTGATATTAATCGTCTGCATCAAAAACACCAATTTTGAAATTTACGCCATTTGCTTTTGCATATGGAGTGGAGTCGCTTTAAAGCTACTCCACTCCAGATGCAAAAGCAAATGGTGTAAATTTCAAAATGTGTGTTTTTTAATTGTTCGTGATGCATCTGATTAATACTAATCAAACGCACCATTTTATTCTTTCAATTTCCATCGAGTTAAGCCAGTTACCCTGAACATACTTAAACAAGCTAGGTCCACTTGCAAGTGCATGTGTTTGTAAATTGACAATTAGAGAGCATGCCCTTGACCCCTTAGCTGCCTCTGTTACCGCTTTGTCCATCAGCCATCCGGATCTGCATTAAAGTTCGTCATTTACTTATATTTCTGCAGCCCATAGGGATATTAACTTGAAACTTGGTATACTTGTTAACGACCCTACAAATATTCATCCTATGATATACCCATGCTGTCCCCTTGCCCAACCAAACTAGACGAAGGTCACAGGACTTACAACTTTTGCTCCAAACTTTGGGTTAAAGTTTTTAAACATCTTATATCTGTGGAACCCCTCAAGTGATTAACTTCATACTGTATATCCATATTGACCACCACCCATATATTCATTATACAGTATAAACATTATAGCCCCTTGCCCAATGTGAACGCTACAGGACTTAGAATCTTTGGTCAACATTTTCGTTAAAGTATTTAAGTAACTTATATTTCTGGAATCCCACCAGGTATTAACTTGATATTGACCACCATCCATATATTCGCTTGGAATTTTACCCATGCTGGCCCGGTGACCAAGGTCAATGTCACAGCACTTTAAAATTGATGTTTTAATTAAAATTTAAGCACTGACACCTCATTTGTAGACCCCCCCGGATAGTAGTGGAGTCCACGTGTGTGCTGTGTTGAAGGCTCTGCTACTACCGCTGTTCGCGTGCCGCCGATTGTGCGGCACGGTGTCGGTGGCTCATTGGTCTCATTTGGGTGTTTCTCGTCTATTCCTCCTCCACACAAGTGAAATCGACCCAGTTGGGCCCGTCTGTACATGATCTCGTTGTTGAACGGACGCAAAACCATTTTCAAATCCTCCCCCCTCCAAAAACGCACATAACATATGCTGGTTTTATTTAAGGAAATGTCAATATGCTGCGGAACAGCGCTGTACCCAAAACATTAATGCTAAAGAAAGGCGCCAAAGTTATATTGGTTAGAAACCTTGGGCATGGGTTGTATAATGGAATGCAAGGAACGGTGCATGAGTTATCGAAAGACAATGTTGTTATCAACTTCAGTGGAAAGCTAGTGCCGGTATCAGCTGTGCGGTTCGATATATACGACAACAGACAACATAGAAACATCGCGTGTAGAGTCCAGTTGCCAGTGATATTGGCATATGCTCTAACTGTTCACAGGGCCCAAGGCCAGACCCTCGAGTATGTGGATATTGACTGCTTTTCCTTTTTTGCCGCAGGACAAATGGGCGTTGCTGTAGGCAGAGCAACCAATTCACAAGGACTGCGTATAGTAAACTTCAATAACGTAGCTGCCAATCGAAAGCACCCGGAGGTGGTCTATGAGTTTTATAAGAATGACTTTTCTGACTTTCAACCAGATGTATTGTGTTGTAAAATCACTTCTGTTTCATTGTCTGAATGCCACCCAGTCCCTGGACCATCTGTACCTGGGCCATCTGCCGATGGTGCTCATTTAAGTGACCAAGATGATGATGCTACCCATGATTATTGTTATCAGGATCTATTTGATAATGAGCATGAGGATTTACCAATGTTACAGTCGCCATGGGATATTGTTGAATTTTGTACGGAAAACAAATCTGCATCTTTTTTATCTGATTTGCCTGTAGCTTTTTTTGCATCTCAGCGATTCCAAAATCATATTAACTTTCTTTATTACAATCTTATGGATATAGTTAGTAAAGATTTACAAACTTCCCAGCACTGGACGAATGCATATAGTAAATTGAATAGTTTCATCGTTTCCGATCTTCACATGACCTCCATTTTACGCTTATTTCAAGTTGAAACGGTAAACAAACATCAAAATAAACTTTCATCTAAACTTGTGTTTTGGCTCATGGACAATGAAGTGAATAAAAAAGCAAAAGACATCACTGATAAACAAAGTGAGCGAATTGATGCAAGTGTCGTAGACACTGAGCTGTCATCAGCAAGTAAGGGAAAAAATAGGTACCTTGCAGGAGCTTGTGTGCAAAAAATTGCTAAACGGTTAAAGGAGTCAGTTTTAAGAAAAATGGGACAGTGTACAAAAAAGAGTAAACTTTCTCGTAAAATGGACTATAAAAAACAACATCTGTTAAAACAGTTTAGAATAAATGAATCCGACATTTCTGAAACTGATGAATCAATGAATGAAATTGAATTCAAACAAGGCTCAGGAAGAGGTCTTACAATTGTTAATGATAGTGTGTATGGATTTTCATTTACCTGAATACTGTTATTCAGCGGAAGTTAAACAAAGAACAAATTCACTCTCATTTTGACAACTTGCATGATATGTGTAGACTGGCTGTTGATACTGATGATGAGATTTCATGGAAATGGATTTCCTTGTTTGTTGTTCAAAATGATGATGCGATTGCAGATGAACTTTTTCTAACTTTGGTCATGGAACTGTTTCGTGACATAACAGAGTATTTTATTAGAATTGCATTTGTCGATGCTGTAAAAAAATTCAAAAGATCTGTTCCAAGGAAGAAAAAGCAAGCATTGAGGACAAAAATCCAGGCATTGGGTGAAAGGGATGGTTCAAGTGCAAAGAAGCAAATATTGGCGGTATCTGAACTACCAAGTGACAATCAGATATATATATGTACTATATGTCAGTCAGAGTGTGAGTGGGAACCAACATAAATGGAAAATGAAAGTATTGCATGTGATAAATGTAACGGATGGTTTCACTATAAATGTGTCAACATAAAGGGAAACGAATCCTTCTTAAAAAGAAAAAAGTCCACTTGGTTTTGCACGACATGCACTAAAAAAGGCAAAGGACGGGGGAAATCATCAAAACGAAAGTGATTACCCCCTGATTTATATCAATGCACTTGTGAAGTATCGTGAAGACTGGAGACACACTAGTCAAGTTATCGCACGGAAAGGGAAAACATATGCGAAACCCACTATATTTATAAAACTAGTCACCTTAGCCTTAGGGCAACGAACCTCAATTTCAATAGGCGTCTTTTCCTGATCTGATCAGCCAGTCTACACATATCATGTAACTTGTATCGTGAAGAGTTTGGGCAAAAGGAAGTAACTATCACGCAAATTAATGTCTGGCAGTCAGTGGTAGATGTATTGAAATCCTCCTCTCTTTCGGGTTTCGGAAAGGCTTGTCATGGAGTACACTGATTAGCTCTCTGTTGTGTCACGAAACAGGGCCTAATATGCATTTTCATCTACAATCTTAGCAACTTTCAGGATATGAAGTTCGAACATAATGTGTTATGTAATCAGTTGTTTTGTATTTTCCGGGTTTTTTTGGCAAATGTTCTGTATTATGGTCTATACTATGACATACAGTAGCAGTCCTTGACGCATTTTCTAGTTGTCTTAACACCGTAATTTATATATACATATTGAAGTTCCTGACTTATATTCACTTCCTGATTCTTTCAAATGTTGTATACGGATAGAACATGGCCAGACCAATCTGTCT
>JBEVXV010001078.1:0-3498 GCA_040505915.1 Sedimenticola sp.
ATAATTGGCCTTATGGTGAAAAGGGTCTATTTCTGGCGAGTTCACTAGCAGGGAACGCCAGATCAATACTAACAGAGTTGTCCCCTGCAGAAATAAAAGACTACGATATTCTTCTTAGTAAATTAAATGCGCGGTTTGGTTCTAAAAACAGAGCCGACGTTTTCCGCACACAATTGAAAACGAAAGTACGAGCGAAGGGCGAATCCATACAGGATCTAGCCCAATCAATACGAAACCTCACCAGAAAAGCATACCCAAATGCGGCTTCTGCGGTCACAGATGTTATCGCATTAGACCATTTCATTGATGCAGTAAATGACAGCAGCATCAGAATTCGACTGAGAGAGTTGAATCTTACAAATATCACCGAAGCTGAGGAAATCGCTACCAAAATGGAAGCATATCGAATTTCCGACAGCCAGAGGCACAAATTTGTTGCAGAAATTGCTAATTCGCAAAATGCACCAAACACCACAACCATCAATAAGGATGGACAAATGAGTCAATTGTTCAACATATTAGAAAACCTGTCTAAAAAGTTGGATAAATGTATTGACAAACAAACCAGTCAAACTCCTGGGTATCAGTATCGTGCGAATAGTCACCAGTATCCAAGCCGTGATTATCGCAATCATGAAACGTTCAATAACCGTTATAGGGGAGGTAACTCCACCAGTCCTAACAACCAAAGTACACAAAACTCAGCGAGTCGTCGCCCATTTCCAAATGAACAGTTTCGGCGAACACAGCCGGAAAACGAAACCGCGTCGAACTGGAGGTCCGCAGATCGACGTCAGTAAAGGGGCCGCAAGATGATATTATTCCAATCAGACCGATATCCGGGTCTGATGAGGGATACTTTGTAGCTACATCCGTTCAAAATCAACCACTGACATTTTTGGTAGATAGTGGGTCTTCAGTGACAATTATTAATAAGAGTATGGTGCAATCTTGGCCACCAAACACTTGTCCACCATTGCACCAGACTACGGTGAAATTGATCACTGCTACTGGGGGTGTAGCTCCCTTCCACGGGAAAATGACCGTGGACATGCAAATAGGTACACAGAAATTTACGATACCTGTATTGGTGGCAGATATTCAAAATGATGGCATTTTAGGCCGTGATTTCTTGCGGGGGCGTTGTAACCTCCTTGGAGAACGAAACATATTGACCGTCAATGGGGAAGAAATACATTGTTTTGAAAATAGCAATCAATGTCCGAACGTATGTAGAATTGCCGTCTCTGAAACCGTGGAAATACCACCAGAATCAGAACTAATTATCTACGGTAGGCAGTTAGATCCATATTTGCCGGGAAATTCCGGGCTGATTGAAGCACGGGAAAAGTTTGTACAACAAAGCGGAATATTGGTAGCAAAAGCTCTCGTAACCTCCGAGGATGGTCGAGTGCCGATGCGATTAGCCAATTTGCACCCAGAAAAACGCATAATACATCGAAACACCATAGTTGCTCAGCTTGAACCAGTGAGCCACGCAACTAGCCAATCGTTCGCGAAAATAGCGACCGCACAAACCACTGATTCACCATGTATAGCCGGTGTACCTCAACACCTCGTTGACGTGTACACACGGTGTACCGCAAACCTTACCGGACCACAGGCACATGTATATAAGAATTTATTAATAAAATTCCAAGACGTGTTTGCCAAGGATCCGGACGACTTAGGCCTAACACCCCTAATGGAGTTCGACATAAATACGGGTGATAATAAACCCGTACAAACACCGCCCTACAGATTGCCGCTGTCCAAACGAAAGGCAGCAGAGGCAGAAATCCAGAGATTGGCAAAAGGGGGAATTATAGAACCTGCTTGTAGCCCATGGTTATCTCCCGTCGTACTGGTGACAAAACCGGACAACACAGTTCGATTTTGTATAGACTTTAGAAAAGTCAATAAAAACCTGGTAAACGGCGATGCACACCCGATACCAAGATGCGATGATCAAATAAACCAGTTATCAGGCAATAGTTGGTTTTCAACTATGGACTGCAAATCGGCCTACCACCAAGTAGGCATTCAGAAGAAAGACAGACCGAAAACCGCATTTGCAATCCCTGGTAGCTCTCAATGGCAGTTCAAACGAATGCCTTTTGGTTTGACCACTTGTCCAGCCGCATATGAAAGGCTGATGGAGAGGGTTTTCTCAGGTGTCTCCTACGAAATATGTCTGATTTACTTGGACGATATACTATCCCCAAGTAAAACATTTGAGGATCAGGTGAGCAACCTAGAAACCATTTTCTCACGATTGCGTGAATCGGGATTGAAATTGTGTCCGAAGAAATGTAATTTCTTCCAGAAGGTAGTCACCTTCTTGGGACATAGAATAAGCGAAGCCGGAGTCGAACCATGTCCGGAGAAAGTTAAAACAGTAGTCGATTGGCCACGACCTCAAAACGTAAGGGCTGTCCGAAGCTTTATTGGGTTGGCCTCGTACTACAGAAAAATGATCCAGGGTTTCGCCACCGTAGCCAAACCCCTACACAAATTAACGGAGAAAAATGCTCGATTTAAATGGGATAATGAATGTGAAGTAGCATTCAATACCCTGAAAAAGCTGCTCACCGAGTCCCCAATACTTGCGTTCCCGGACACCAATGAAAATGCCGAGTACATCTTAGACAGTGACGCAAGCGATGTAGGTGTGGGATGCGTATTAAGTCAAATACAAAATGGTCACGAGCGAGTAATCGGATATTACTCGCGCTGTCTCTCGCGAACAGAAAGGCGGTACTGTGTGACACGAAAAGAGTTGTTGTCCATGATATGTGGTGTTAAGCATTTTCACCACTTCCTATATGGAACACAGTTTCGGTGTAGAACCGATCACGGCAGTTTGCGTTACCTTCTAAACTTCAAAAACTGTGAGGGACAGTTAGCCAGATGGCTGGAGATACTGTCCGCCTATCAATTTAAGATAGAATATAGACCCGGGAGAGTGCATTCCAACTGCGATGCATTGTCCAGACGTCCATGCTATGATCAGAAATGTAAATACTGTGATCGGGCAGAACAGAAGTATGAGCTGAAAACTGACAAATCATTAGACTCAGACTCATGCCCAGTAAATGACACTCTACTCCATGCGCCAACGGACGCAAATGGACCATTAAACCCTATAGTCGATAGGCCAGTGAGCATGGCCAAGATAGAGGACTGTAGTATGTTAGTTCATGAGCCAGTGGGGATAAAAATCCCATCCGACCATAATAAGGGGGCTACGGCAAATGGGCCAGTCCACCAAACTGAGACGTCCTGTAATAATACAACTGTGTCTCAGGAGGATAGTTCAAACGAGGGATATGACCTAGGTCAAATCCATGACACTTCTCCTGAAACAAACAGTTTATGTATGGAGAACATTGCATTGGTCCAATCAAGCGATCCTGTTCTATCATATTTTAAAGTATGGAAATCAGACGGTCGAAACCCGAGTGGTCTGAAGTAGCCAGTCATAGCAAGGAGCTGAAG
>JBEVXV010001079.1:0-6766 GCA_040505915.1 Sedimenticola sp.
GTGCTCTTGTTTGTATATGACCGAATATTGGTGTATTCTTTCACGTGCCTTATTTTTTTTTAAATTATTTTCTGTTGGCTTCCACATTTTTTAATTGCAATATAATGTGGTGGTCTCCCATGTTTTAGTATTTTTACTGCAGCCTGCTAGGTCCTTCGGTGGGTGGTTTGTCTTGGTACGCATACAACTATACATTTTATTCTATTTATAGTTTGTCACGAGTACGTCATGTCCACATCGTCTGGGCAGACGACTGGCGCGTGCGGTCACCGCAAGGGACGGTACGACACCCACGAACTTTGTCTACGCTGCGCGAAGTGTTCACTGGACAACAAGTGTGCCGTTTGCGAACTATGGTCCGAAGATACCTGGTCGTCAGCACTTCGGGCGAACTCGTACTCTACCAAGGGTACAGCGACGAAACGGCCCACGTCTACTTCGTCCGTGCGTGAGGCGAAGAAGGCTAAGCAGGTCGTATCTGTTAGTAAATCTCATGTCAAATTCCCTCCTAAGGTCGTTGACTCACATGAGGAGCAGGGTGGGCTGCATCTGGAGCCCACCTTGGCCCGAGTCACCTTAGGGGGGTCAGGGTTAGCCCTTTCTCCTGTGACGGTCCCTGTTCCGCGATCTTCCTCTACACGTAGTGTAGCAAGTAAGACCACGGCACGTTCTGATTTGGGAACTAGGGACGTCACTCGAGACTCGGCCGCCCCTGACCCTGCCCCTTACCTTTCATCCCGCAAGGATGACTCGGCGCTGCCTATTGAGAGCACTTACGTGAGGGGCCCTCCACCCAATGACGAGGTGGGGGCGCCCTCACGAGCCGAGGGGGCAGAAGGGTTGGTAGTTGCACCTAGTGCACCCGATTCGGGAGCTAGGCTCGTCGGACCAATAGGGCCCGACGGGTTGTGCCCCTTGAATCGGTGGGACGTATCCCACGTTGTGGGCATACACCCAGAGCCGACCAAGGTTGCCACTACTAGTGGACCACCCACGCCCAAATTTTTCGTGGGTACCGACTCTGTCGGCGTTTCACTACCCATTTCGACCCACGAAAACGGCAGGTACCACGCCTCACCGCGTGACGCTGCTGGGGTTGGCAGGTACCACGCCTCACCGCGTGACGCTGCAGGGGGTGTGCACGGTAACACAGATACCTCCTATGGAGACGCTCTGTTGCACACCGGACTTGATACCCAGCCGTTGGTAGATAGAGTCGGCAGGTACCACGTACAGTCACGTGACGCTGCCGATTCTCTGCCGCCAGACAACGGTCGCCGTGCAGACGGCACCCAACTAGTTGGGAGCGGTAGTACGTACCACGTGCTTGCACGTGACGCTTCAGTCCACCCATCCACGTTCACCGGACTTACGTCAGGTGACGGCAGGTACCACGTGCCATCACGTGACGCTGCGGTATACCGGACTGATACCGGCCTCCAGGCACCGGACCCTCGACATGGGGCCGAGTTCAGGTACCACGTGCCTCCACGTGACGCTGTTGGCCACCGGTTTCATGACACCGGATATGTCGAGGACAGCAGGTACCACGTGATCTCACGTGACGCTGCTCCGTTCCGGCCACCAGACACCGTACATTCGGTGGGTACTGGTTACCACGTGGGCCCGGCTCAGACTCATAGAGTGAGCCAGGGACGCGACTGGGTTGACCATGACCAGTATGGTCTGGTTTCTTATCCGAGTAGACCCTCTAGGGATCAGCTTGATGCTCCCCCACGGGGAGATCGCAGTTCCCGTAAAAGGCAACATACCGTTACCTTTAGCCAGACAGCTTGTTCTGCTCCTGGCCCGGGTCCTTCGGATCCTAAGAGGGCATGTGAGGATACCTATCCTTTCATACACCGGGACCTCCCTTCCAAGGGAGTCACTGGGTCCAATCTTGTTTTGGATCCAACGGGAAACATGGGCCCTCAGGGCCCTTCTGTTTCTCATGTCCCCCCAGCCCCTTGTAGGGCTCACCCCCCGAATGTGAGCTGCACTTCTCAGTGCAACCGGGACATGGAGCGTGCCTCCAGTACGTCCTCTGAATCAGCGGATTCAGGTTCGGGGGATTCGGGGGACCAGGCAGCTTCCTCCCATTGGGGAGAGGCTCCACAGGGTCATCCGCCGCGGGAGGACTTGGAGGATGTAGATCCACAAGTCCAGGATGACACCCTTTGCCTGAAGCGGGCTATCAATGAGGTGTACCGGGTACTCCCGAGTAACCTCTGCCCAGAGGGTAGCCTTCCGGCCCCTCGCGCTTCAACGCTTAGGAGCACCTTGGAGTGCATGGAAGAACCGGATGAGTCCCCTGAGGAATTCCGGGTTCTCCCACACTCCGTGTGCGTCAAGAGTGTCTTTGAATACCTGCAGTCTTCCACTGAGGTTAGTCGGGCACAGCCAGGGTATCATACCCCGGCACTTGACGTACGTAGGCTGACCCAGAGTCAGTCGTATAAGGTGCACTCGCCCTACTTCCCCTCCGAGGCTCCTCAGTTAGACCCCGATGCACTTCGGAGCGGTATTTCTGAGGGCTCCACTATCAAGATTAAGGTGGAGCAGCTAAGGAAGTGGGAGTCGAGGCTTAGAGCATTGGTTAACATGTGCTCGCACATGGAGCTTTTCTCCGCCGCCCAATATAAGTTGGCGACGTCTGTGCGACAGGAGGACGATTTGCCTCGTCTCTCCGTTGCCAAGGCTCAGGCCAGAGCCACCCGCCACGCTGTGGCGGGAGGCATATCACTCGTCTCTGACCTGTTGCAGGTCCGACGTGATGCCGCTCTGGCCACTTCCAAAGAACTTCTGCCGTCTAGTAGGGAGACCCTTCGGTCCGCCCCACTTAACTCAGAGTTACTCTTTGGTGGCCGCGTTCCCGAGGCTCTTAAACAAGATCGTCAGGAACATGAGCGGCTGGCTTTGCTTAGGAACTTGGCTCCCGCGGCGCCGAGGTTCAACAAGCAAAGACAGGTGGCGCCCCCTGCGGGCCAGAAGAAGAAGCCTTCTGGTAGCAGGAGGAGGAGGTTTATGGCTCGCAAGGTAGAGCAGGCACCTCCTCCCAACGCTCCCACCAACACGGGTCGAGGTCGCGGCTCGTTTGGTCGGGGGTCAGCTCACTCCCGAGGCCCCTTTCGGGCTCGGGGCCGTGGGGCTACCCGATAGCGTTGCGCCACTTCCCACACTGCCACCTCCACCGGCACCTTGGGTACCGGTGGGAGGAAGACTGGCCTACTTTCTGGAGGAATGGGAAGGCATTACAGACGACACGTTCGTGTTGTCAATAGTAAAAAACGGATATTCTATACCGTTCATTACGCCTCCCTGCCTAACTCCAAGGCCAGTCAAATTTCCAATAAAGGACGTAAACCACGTTCCTATCCTACTACAAGTAGTAGAAGAATTATTGGAAAAGAGGGCAGTGGAGGAGGTGAGAGACCACTCCTCACCGGGATATTACAGCCGTCTCTTTCTCGTTCCGAAAAAGAACGGCAAGTACAGACCGGTGATCGACCTGTCTCCGCTGAACAGAGGGATTCAACTGGAACACTTCAAAATGGAAACCCAAAGGTCGGTTCGGGATATTATTCTGAACGGGACCTGGTCGGTTTCCATCGATCTCCAGGATGCTTACCTGCACGTGCCTATACGGCCGTCATGCAGGAAATACCTGAGATTTGCCATAAATGGCAGAGTGTTTCAGTTCCGCACCCTTCCATTCGGCCTATCTACAGCGCCAATGGTGTTCACACGGCTGATGAAAGTTGTGGCAGCTTTTATCAGACGACAGGGGCCAAGTCTAGTCCAATACCTGGACGACTGGCTGGTTCATCACTCCTCACGGGAAGTTCTTATACATCACCTATCTCAGGTTTGGGGTATAGTAACACGTCTCGGGTTACTTCCAAACCTGGAAAAATCGGAACTGGTGCCGAGCCAGAGGTTCGTTTTTATAGGGATGTACTTCCTGTCCGATCTTGGCATTGTGAGAGTACCCCCAGACAGGACATGCAACCTTGTTGCTATCCTGTCAGAGTTTGCAAAGAAATCTCGCACGACTGCGAGACATTTTCTTTCACTTCTGGGGTCCCTCAATGCTGCAGTGGATTTTGTGGAAATGGGCAGGTTACACCTCCGCCCATTGCAGTTAACTCTGCTCTCCCAATGGAGACCACAGTCACATCCACTGCATGCCGAGATCAGCCTGGGTCACGAATTTCACCACTACATTCGTTGGTGGCTGATGCCCAATCGGTTCACTCGGGGCGTGCCTTTTCACGACCCCGAACCCCAGTTCCACCTTTATACAGACGCCAGTCTGCAAGGGTGGGGGGCTCACCTAGAACCACTGGGAACGATCTGCCAGGGGACTTGGTCTCTCAACCAGTCTCAATCTCATATCAATCTGTTAGAGATGAAGGCAGTGTCGCTGGCTCTGGCAAACCTGCTTCCCCTGATCAGGGGAAAGTGTGTTTTGTTGGCAACGGACAACTCCACCGTCGTCTCATACATACGGAAGCAGGGGGGGACCCACTCTCTGTCCCTGTTCAGAGAGACATGGGATCTCCTGACATTCTGCCAGGAGAATGGCATCTCTCTAAGAGTTCGCCACATTCCAGGCAGATTGAATGTCATAGCGGACAGGCTCTCCCGAGGGACAGCAATTCCCACGGAGTGGGAAATAAATCCGCGGATAACGCAGAGCTTGTTCGACCTGTGGGGGACTCCATATCTGGACCTTTTCTCCACAAGGTTCAACAACAAGCTCCCACGCTTCGTGTCTCCAGTGCCAGATCACAGAGCACAAGCAGTGGACGCGTTTTCGATGGAATGGGGGAACCTGTTTATGTACGCCTTCCCTCCACCAAGGCTGTTACAACAGGTTCTGCGGAAGGTCAGGGCATCGAATGCTCAGTTCATTCTGATAGCCCCCAATTGGCCACGAATGTCGTGGTTCAACGACCTTCTCGATCTGCTGGTAGATTACCCAAGATCCATTCCGTCGATGCCAAGGTTGTTAACTCAGAACAACTTGTCGCACAGCAATCCAGACATATTCCACCTTCACGGTTGGAGGTTGTCAGGGATTCCATCAGAAAGGGAAAATTTTCTACAAAAGTTGCCAAATACGTCTCCACGGCGAGACGTAACTCCACCAACAAGGTGTATCAGGCAAAGTGGAAAATTTTCACTGATTGGTGTGCTTCGCGATCATGCGATCCACTCAATCCCTCTGTTCCGCTCATAGCGGAATTTTTCACCTTTCTGTTCGAATCCAGGGATTGTTGTCCTATAACTATTAAGGGGTATAGGGCAATGCTGTCTAATACCTTACGGTTTAGACACAACTGCGACATAGGCAACAACCATGTCTTGTCTGAGTTAATTCGCAGCTTTCAGCTGCGAAAACCGATTACACGCTCACTCACACCAAAGTGGAACCTATCTTTGGTCCTTCTGGCTTTAACAAAGGCTCCATACGAACCATTGTCAGGAGCTACTTTGTTAAATCTGTCTATTAAGACGGCCTTCCTATTATCCATGGCTTCGGCGAGAAGGGTCAGTGAGATTCATGCGTTATCGGTGGAAGAGGGCCATATTCGTTTTAATCAAAACGATGGTTCGGTTACCCTCCTCCCTCAACCTGGCTTCCTAGCTAAGAACCAGTGTCCATCTATGTACCCGGTAACTATCCATATTCCTTGCCTCACTACTATATTAGATGCGCAGGATAGGGATAGATTGCTATGCCCAGTTAGATCCTTGCGGGCCTATCTGAAGGCAGTAAAAAACAAGAGGGGGAACCGGAAACGCCTGTTTATACCCTCAGTGGGCAATCAGGACGTTTCAAAGGACTCTATTGCTAGATGGATTAAGCTAAGCATTTTGAGGTCGTATCAGAACCTAACCGATAGAGATCTATCCTTCATGAAAATTAGATCTCATGAGGTTAGGGCGATCTCGTCTTCTCTCGCTTTCTCTCGTAATGTTCCCTTACTGGATATCATGAGAGCTGCCTATTGGCATTCTCACACAACCTTTTCCAGCTTTTATCTTCGATCCCTGTCTAAACAAATGAACGAAGTGTTAGCGCTCGGACCACTCGTTGCAGCCCAGAGTGTGGTCAGTTAATTTACATGGTTGTCTCAGTAGGAACAGAGTGAGTTGATGTTGTACTGTATTACATGTATTGTTCACGACACCGTTAGTGTCTGTCGTCTGTTCGGCGGGTGTCGACAGTCGTTCTCGTGACTACGGAAATATCCTATAGTATACACTAGTTGTGGTTTTTATAACCTGTATCGTACACCACTTACCGAGCGTCTAGCAGGCTGCATTCTAAACTGTCCTCCCGACAAGTTTTTATAAGACGCTTAGTGTGAGAGAGACAGAGACTCTATATATATTGATTACTACTCCGTGATTCGGAATGCCGAGATGGTCTACGGAGCTACGTCGAAACCTTCTCGGAGATATCTTACTGGTGAGTTTGACACCCAACAAGCTCTTTAGAGGTTTTAACCTCCCTCCAGTCTGACAAATTCTGATGGCATAATGTAATATGGAATGAATGAAGTAGAAAATAATTTTTAAAGTAAAATATATTTCTACGAATGAAATTCCATATTACATTAGGAAGGCCCTACCTCCCGCCCCGCTTGGATGGGCTTTGACACACAGCTTGTTCAAGATGGCTATCCGACGGTCTGCGCATGTCTGACTAGGTAGCTAGGGGTGCCACCTGGCGGTGGATTAGGGGAGGTAACTCCGT
>JBEVXV010001080.1:0-768 GCA_040505915.1 Sedimenticola sp.
TTTGCATCTTTTAAAGAATAAAACCACTTCCAATAAACTATAGGGTGTGATTTTGATGAAATGAGTTCAGCTCAGGTCACATGGTTCAAGAACATCTGTTCCATTTGTTCTGAGGCAATGATTGGATGGACATTGAAGTAAACAAGATGGCGTCCGATGTCGTTTCCCGCTAATTTGTATAGCTATAAAATCTAAAATAACGTTGTATATACCGATTAATAGTGGATTATCGATTCATATATAGTGCGTGAAAGTTTTTGTAACAAGGTGTATTACAGCACATATGGATTCAGCCATGGATTACTCTATTATGACTGAAAATCAGTTTGGTATTTTGAGTGACACACATATGGGGCAAGAAAATGGCGGCGGGGAGTTCCGTGTTGTTCGAAATAAACGCAGATGTGTGCACCTAAGCCCAATCGACAAACAGTCATTTGATGAACAATCAATGGATGAAAAGCTATACACGATATTTGGAGAAATTCGAAGTGTGAAGGATATTCAGCTGAATATGCAAAAAGGTATGAATTTACTTGTCGAAAATCAGGAACAAATGGGCCAAAATGTGAAACGTGTGTATGGGTTTGCCAATAACAACACAGACATGATTAGACTATTAGCATATAAATCCATTGATTTAGAGGCACGTTCCAGGCGAAACAATTTGATTTTTAGAAATATAGCGTACCGCAGGGGCGACAGTTGTTTCGGAGTGATCAGAGAATTTCTAGATTTACAAATGGGCATTGACGGAAACGACATGTA
>JBEVXV010001080.1:778-2654 GCA_040505915.1 Sedimenticola sp.
TCTCGGGTCATATAATAGGAGGCAATCGGACAGGCCAGATATCATCGTCTGTTTTAGAGACTACCATGATTGTACGCGAATTATGAGCAACGTCGCCTGTCTGAAAGATACCCCGTATGTTATAATTAGGGACTACCCAAGGGAAATTGTTGAGGCGCGTAAGAGTTTGTGGCCCAAGTACAAAGCTGCGAGAGCTGAAAGTCGACAATCTGGAGCCTTCGTAAAGATACAATTTCCAGCTAAACTAGTGGTTAATGGGACAGTAATTCATGACGAATTCCCCAATTGGAATGAGGTTCTCAAAGGAACTAGAGATCGCAGTTTCAAACATATACACTATGATGATATACATGTATCAGTTAATACTAGTGCGTCCGGTTCGTCCATGTATGCTGCTCCTTCACAGTACCCCAACCAACATGCTAATAAGGACATTCGACATGCAACAGTGAGTTCCCCTCAGCCACCCCAGTCATCTCGTTCCCCCTATGTGAGACCCGGCGTATTGTTTGCATCGGCCGTCAGTAGTGAAGAGGTATATTCAGGACAAAATACTAATTCCCAGGCTACCCCCGCGCCAAATAACACAAATAAACAATCACGTGTCATATCTGCGAATAATATACAAGAGGCTCACGAGGGACATAAGGTACAAGCCATGGGCGATTCTGCTATCAACCCAACAAAATATGTAGGACATACCTCGTCTAGTGCCCCAAATGCGCGCGCATGTCAGATAACACCACAAGTGGCCCTAAACAACAACTCAACGTCACAAGAGGTTCCGACGGGTTCCTCGACTGCAACAAATGACGACATGGGACTGCGTGCTAGTCAGGTTTTCCCTAGTGGTCCCCCTACACCAAATACGTCAACTGCTCGTGCATGCCATTTCAACGCACGTGTAGACCCGCAACAATTGCCGGCGGGATGCACGTCACCATTGAACAACAGACATAATCAGTGTGCCAGTCAAGTCACTCAAAGTGAATGCCCTCAACCAAATACACAATCGCGGGATACTCAACAACACATTGCTTCGTCAACTACAACTACGACGGCTGGAGTGCACCAGCATAACATTGCTCCAATTACGCAGCCATCGATATTTAGATCATGGTCCCCAGCAAATGTCCCAGTGAATTCTCCACGTATTAACCCATCGAGTAACCCATCGAGTATCACACAAAACGACGATAATATCCCGATGAATTCTACACAAAGAACTCCGTCTACCATACCACAAAACAATACAATGGAGACACCACGTGACAGGCATTCTCGCTCACCGAAACGGACACACAACAGACGGTCGCAGTCGTCTGCACGTGCTACGCGGGGTAACGGCGTACCTCGTACTCGCGATCAGAGATCAGACAGTTTGCAGCGTATGCGGGGCGTGGAAAAAAACAACACACCTTCGAGTAGCCAGCCTTACTAGGACAATTGGGAGAAGGAGTCTTTTGACTGTAACTTTACGTTATTGAACATACAAGGTCTTGTGACTAAACGTACAAACAAACTTTTGTCGAAAGAGCTCAGTGATATTTTCGAAAACTCACATATTGTCTTATTGACTGAAACTTGGGCGAATGATATGGTGGACTTGAACGTAAAGGGTTTTACACATTTTAATGTTAACAGAACTGAAAAGAAAATCGGTAGCAAACGTGATTCTGGTGGGATAATAATTTATATTAGAAATAAATTTGTGACCAATGATATATTATTTAAGAAAGATTCAGATGACATTATATGGCTTAAGCTTGAAGGTAGTTTGTTCAATCTAACACACGATCTTTATGTATGCTTATGCTATGTTCTTCCCGCAGGTACTATAGGCAGGCAATGGTGCAAACGAAAATATTTGATAGGA
>JBEVXV010001081.1:0-4822 GCA_040505915.1 Sedimenticola sp.
ACTGCTGCTGTTGCAGTTCTCGAGCCTGAGTAACGGCGTACTCCTGCGCCGTCGGCAAACTGCTATTTTTTCTTGACATAAAGTCTTCAGCGGTAGCATTCCCAGCAGCAACAATGCCCCCACCAGCGATCATTAATCCCAGTAATAACAAAGTAGAGTGGTGCATACTCCTCCGTCTGCAAATATTCATCATCTTTCCCTCAGTGACAGTTTGTAGTTATACGTTTGGCTAACCCGAAGTAAAAAAGCGAAACTATCTGCTCTATGCCTCGTAACTCTTTAGTTTTATGGAGTAAGAGTTTATGCGGATGAAAGAATAACGCACCCAACCAAAGGTTGGGTCTGCGGCGATAGAGTGACTTACCTCTCAATGGGATCGAGTTGTTTTATATATTTTTGACTGAAATCACATTTTTTTACAAAATGTAATTTTTACGTCAAGTCATGCCAGACGCATTTAAAAACTCAATTATCTTTAATATGGATTTCGCAGTTGACTGCGCCATTCCGCAGCTAAGTTGCTGACACGAATAATATTGACGTTAATTTGCCCTTTAACCTGTAGGGTGAACCACGCTACGGCGTGTATTGCAGGATGAATGCTCAGCAGGTTGCTGCCAGGGGTCGAAGTATGGTGGAGTTGTTGCCACAGCGTCGAATAAACAGGACGGCGTAGCTCTGAGGATACAACATAAATTAATGAAACCTGTAGAGAACATGAGCACTCACCACTAAACTCTGACTGCTCATCGGATCACATGCTTTGATTAGCCTCCAAGATTACTTGTGTGCGAATTGCGCGTATATATCTTTCATCAATATACTGCTAGCACCCGACTCGGTTATTGCGCTAATACCTGGATAGGATCGACTTTTATCGCGGCGAGGGTGCCGCTCCCACGGGCTGGGTGATGGTTGGATGGACAATCGGCTTCGAACCCTGGTTATAAAAGTCCCCATACTTATAGCTGAATAGTTACAAATATATCGAACTCTAAAATAGATGTACTGTCACTGCTGTCCCGTTAACTCCCTCTCCCCTTTGGAGAGAGGGAATATTCTATTGCAGTATGTCATGTTGCTGTTGATATATGCGCCCTAAAAAACACCTTCACACAAGGAGTTACTGCAACATACTACAAAGTTAACAGGACAGCAGTGATGTACTGTGATGATGCACCCTTTCCCTGCCAGTGATCAATTCCGGCCAAACATACATCATTCCAGCCCCAGGCTTGACGGATACTCTACATTTTCAAACCATCCCAGTAACCATCACCATTGCTGTCAATCTCTTGTGGCCATACCTGTTTTCCATCGACCGGAAGTGAAGCTTTACCGAGGAAATCACCATTTTGCCCTTCCTCGCAGTAGCCCGTTGAACTACTGATATAGAACTTCCTTGGAACAGCGGGGAAACCTAGACTGACTACCTGACTATCGGCTTTGCTACTGAAAGGAATAGCCCACATATTCAGATAGTCACGGTAATCACGCTCGGTAACAACAGAGATGGCAATAGTAAGCCAATCATTTTTACTCACACTCGTTGCCTCAGCCAGGCTATAGCTTCCAAATCCAAGTGAGTCACGTTTACTCAACCAGCGTTCCTCACTCTTCAATGCCCGATTGAACTCCCGCTCCATGATGTGCATGCGGGCGCGTGCATGCCAGCCGTTTTCTAAGGCTCCGCTATCCTGGGCCGACATCAGCATTTGAATAAACATCGTGGCCTGTCGATTCCAATCCGAGTTATCCCAAAGATTAGTCTTAATGTAGTTTGCCGAATTTGACTGTTTTACACTCGCCTGTAGTATCTCAAACTCCTCTTTAAAAGATAGGTTCTGGCATTTACTATCATCCCTGTTGGTTAGTTCACTGTACTTAGACTTGGTGTAGTAGGAGTAGGGATTTGTCATGCTATGGCTACCCCACCCATCGAAGCGCATCGGGCCTTGCAGCCCATGACCGTGTTCATGCACATCACCATGACCGGTGGGATTAAACGACCAGTATGCATCGTAGGGATTACCCGAGCAACCATAACCACAGGCGGCTTGGTCTGCATTCATATGCTTTACGCGATCTAAACTATTTATGGTCCAGCCCTTTTCATTACTGAAATCGTGAATCTCGGGGACCACGTCGATTCCCGGCCCTTGAAAGCCCGCCAAGACGTGTGGATAGTTATGCATGTAGCGCATGGTGGCAGCTGCCAAACCATCACCAGTTCCTCCCCAGGCATTATTGTTGGACACAATGGACTTCCGCATTTTTTCCAGCGTGGAGTGGACCTCAAACCCGGGAGTAGAGAGTTCCGCCCAATCGAATTCGCCAGATATAAGTTTCTCATTGAAGCTGATATTGTCTTCTTTTTCACCCCAGTAGGCGTGCTGACCTACATTCTCAAAGGTCACATCCACCGGTAGGTCACTGACGCCAAACTGCAACTGAATGGGACCGCCATACGGTGAAGTAAACTCAATTGTTTCACCTGGCCTGATCTCCATTTTTGCACTTTGTAGATATTTTGGCCTCTTATAACCATTATTTTTCATCAAGTGTGTGGACCCACTTCGCTGGGTGTTAATAAAGACTTTTACATAGAGTTCACTACTGGTATCACGGCGGGTCACCCTGACCGTCTTTCCGGGCAGTGCATAGGCACCCGCTGCCCGGAAGTTACGCTTACTTATAGTTGTTACCGTGCGTGTTGTTGGAGTTATATGACTGAAGTCACTACGACTAAAGTTTCCTAAATCAGGCTGTGCCGGATTGATTTTACGATAGTTGTAGACTGAGCTATCTGCATACAATGCTCTTATAAATTGATTACTGTCAGTGACAATTTTGTCCATCGGGTAGTTGATTTCTTGCCGATAACTATCACCAATCAGAACCAGAAACTTAGATAAACGCGCACCACTTTCGGCAAATATATTCCGATTAACCATATCCAGGTTTGTTATTATGGATCGTACTACCGCCAACTGATTTAATGTTGTAGTCAGGCCTGGAACAGCAGAGCAGTCTTCATCTACGCAAAGGCTCCAGTCAAAGGTGTAGTTTGATTCGCTCAGATCTGTCAGCAATATGGCAATTTGTTCAACATCGGCCGGCAAACTGCCTAATGATTCCTGTGGGTCATAATTCTCTACGGCAAATCGTCTCCAGTAATTATCAGCCTCATAGCCCACATCCAACAATTTTAATAGTGCACCTCCCAATGGCTTTAAATCGCCATCATGATGCATGTAGAGAACTGGAATTCCACGTTCCATGGCCTGTTCCACGGCAGAGACAATTTCGACAACATTATCTTGCTGGTTTGCAATCTGTGAGATGATTAGAAGGTCAGTGGGCTGCTGCAGGCAAGCTGCCATATTTTGACCATCACACTCATTTTCACTGTTATATTGGATTTGGTCAGGATACTGTCTATCTAACCAGTTGCGTGTTGCAACCTCATCTGGGAAGTAATAACCTTGATCCATCTGGGCGATAACAACATTGATCGGGGTTGTCTTAAGATCTGAACGATCGGTAAGCCAACTTAACGAGTTTTCCATCAGCATATCGAGTTGTGGATTAGATTCATTCCCCCTATACATGTTGCGTAACGGATTTCCAGCCATAACCAGATAACGGGCACCGAATTTCTCACCAATTATGGCCAGCGGTTTTGGCTCCACCGGTTTGTTCTTATAAGACACATTTGAAATCAGTAATGGGGTATTTACGGCGTTTGTCGATGCAAGTATGGCCGCGTCATGGGATGGATCCCAATTGAGACCATTTAAGCTCGTACCATCGGTACGTGCGCTGCCATCACTGTTTAAGTTGAATATCTGCCTTTTCGCATCCAGCAGCAGTGTGCGGCCTAACTCAATTTCATTAAGTGCGGCTGCTAACAATTCATCCGTTGTAATATCGTTAATTTCTCCACTGAGAAGAGTATCTTCCGCCGCGGTGACCGCTGTCGTTTGGATGGTCTGACGTAGGCGTACCTCATCGGTCCCATCGCTCACCCCCACATCAAACAGATAGTGCCCACCACTGCTCGGCAAGGCACTTTTGACGCTAATATTACCCTCGGAATCGATAGAAAATGGAACATTTTGTACAATGCGGTAACTCAGTGTATCTCCCTGCCAGTCTTTGGCGACTACCTTGGTAATAAATGTGCCGATGGAGCTTGTTCCTTCGATGAGGTGACTGGTTTTATTGATACCGAATTCCGGCTTGCCATGACTCGGTGGCTCAAAAGTGATGTTGAGCACTGCACCACTGCCGCTTTCACGAGATTTAACATCAAGGCCATTCCAGGTACCACCTGTCTTGAGCAGTAATCCGTAGTTGGATGTACCATCAAGCCAACTCTGAACAACTGAAAGACCTTCGCTGTTGATCTCCACCGTGTGTTCCCCCGGCGATGCCAAGGTGAATTGAGCAATCGGGTCACTTAAACTGTCGGCAATACTCCAGTCTGCAGTTGCCTCACTCCAGGCTTGATTAATACCGTGCAGTTGGTAGGCCCCTCCTGGATCGACAACACTAAAGGTGATCGAAGCCCCAGTTACCGTGGCCCCAGCTGGCAATCCTGTCAAATCCCAACTAAACAGCCCTCGCAGCTCCTGACCGCCGGAGTTGCCGTCGGCCTCAACCTTATTATCGTTACGAAGCAGGCCAAGCTTACCCACGGTAACGTCCTGCAGAGCGACAAAAGAGACAGAGTAGTTCTTACCATTACTTGACTCATTGGCTGCTGCCTGGGCATCTGCTGCCGCCTGAGCATCTGCTGCCGCCTGGGCTTCTGATGCTG
>JBEVXV010001081.1:4922-7140 GCA_040505915.1 Sedimenticola sp.
CTTGGGCTTCTGCTGCTGCTTGGGCTTCTGCTGCTGCTTGGGCTTCTGCTGCTGCTTGGGCTTCTGCTGCTGCTTGGGCTTCTGCTGCTGCTTGGGCTTCTGCTGCTGCCTGGGCATCTGCTGCGGCATCAGAGACCAATCCAAGTGGCTCACCATCCAAGTTCCATGCGGGATCGGTATAGCCCAAAACATGCTGCAGGGCGGTCGCTGCATAGCGCGTATTGGCACCCCCGTCGATGAGCGTACCCATAGATGTCGAAGGACCAGATGCTAAATAGAAAACGGTAGTTTCTTCGAGACTAGAGCCTCCATGCCCACCGCTTTTCCGACTGCCATGATCCGATGCGATCATGATCAACCAGTTTTCCTCAGCGTAGGTGGCCCGCCCCTGAATGGCAGCAAGAATAACGCCAATATCTGAATCAACGTTATTTATCGCTTGATCGTATTCTTGTGACAGTCCGCCGTAAGAGTGAGCCACGTGGTCAACATTGTCAAAATGCACAAAAATCGCGTCGGGGTTCGAGGTGGCGATATAGTTTGCCGCTTTTTGAGCCACGTCCGCGTCCAATGCTTCATTGGACCCCTCTCCCAGTTGTTCAAAATCTGGAGTTTGTACGATACCTCTGATTGGTTTCCAAGCTAAAAATGACGCCGTATTGATGTTCGAATCAACCCGTTCGAGTCGATCAATGAACGAGGGATAGGTTGCAAGTGCGTTGGGGGTGATGTGATTGCCGGTGACCTGATGTTTCCCAATTTTTACTCCCGTGGTAATGTCGGACCAGCCCACCCCGCTCATACTGGGACCGGAGGTCAACGTCGTATTGTCATCGAAAACACCGTTGGCGATCAATCGATCTAAATTCGGCGTGTTGACAGCTGCAAAACGATCAGCGCGCATACCGTCAACACCGATCACGATCACCTTGTTCTTCCGCCCGGTACCCGAAGACCCATTGCCATTGGCATCGCTATACAAGGTTTGAATCTCGGATGCAGTCACAACTCGACGCCAAATCTTGAGGTCGTCATAACTGAAATCATCATTGTAGGTCAACGTGCCGTCGGCGTTTAAAGCCGTAGGCAGTCCAGAGTCTACACTCCCCTGACCCACAATAGAGACACTGCCAACGGGAACACCGTCATGATAAAAAACTGCATTTCCGTCACGGTCATGTGTCACCGTTATATGGTGCCACTGACCATCATTGATTGTTCCCCCGTTCTCATAATCGGCGCGACTACCGGAGGCTCCCTTGAAATTCCATTGCCAGTGCGATCCATCATCTTCCGCAGCAATGACCCAGCCCTGATTTGACCCGCTTTTCCAGTTTTTATTGGAGATCAGACTGGGGTCACTCGTCCACCCTGTCGATTTAACCCAGAATGCAACAGAAAAATCGGTGTTCGCACCAAAATTGAGATTTGCAGATGTTCCGAAACTGACATATTCCCCTGCGTCAGTATTGATACCCTGGTTGAGTTTTCCAGCGGAGTAACTAATCGCACCACTAGTGGAACCGTTATTGTCAAACAACGAGCTATCGCCGGTATCGCCGTCTAAGGGCAAATGGACCACCAGGTCATCAGAAATATAACCAAAGGCTTTCGCCTCTGCTGCCTTAGTATCCGCTATAGCCCTGGCTTCAGAAGCTTCTGCCTCTTTGGCCTCTGCCACTGCTTTAGCTTCTGCGGCTTCTACCGCCTTCGCTGCTGCTTCTGCTGGAGTCACAGCAGTAGAGCTACCGTTGAGCACACTATTTAGGTAAGCCGCTATTTTCTCCGCAGTAGCCCTACTAAAACCACTATGCTCACTGAGGGTTTTATCCGCATTTACCCCCCTGTAGATTTTACGCCTACCGCTAGCAGGATCACTACCGTGGCAACCGGCACACTGCTGAGCATAGAGTGTCCTCCCCTCATTGGTTTCATCACTTTGTGCGCTACTACCTGCCGCTGCTGCTGCTGCTGCTGCCACTTTACTATCGGCCCATGCTCTGGCTTGAGCGGCCCCTGCCTCCTTTGCATCAGCTATAGTTTTGGCTTCTGCTGCAGCCTTAATAGCGGCAGCCGCTTTGGCATCTGCTGCGGCCTGAGCCTCTGCATCCACCCCAGAGCTGTCAGCACCGTCTGTATTATCTGAAGTGCCGCTTGAGTCACTCTCATCGGCAGCTTCTGATCCGTCACTTCCTGTATTAAAGGTGAGATTTAACAC
>JBEVXV010001081.1:7240-10740 GCA_040505915.1 Sedimenticola sp.
CACCGTCTGTATTATCTGAAGTGCCGCTTGAGTCACTCTCATCGGCAGCTTCTGATCCGTCACTTCCTGTATTAAAGGTGAGATTTAACACCGCACCTTTAGCACTTTCACGTGAGGCGATATCAAGACCATCGCTGGTTCCCCCTGTTTTCAGCATCAAACCATTATTGGCCTGACCACTCATCCAGCCCTGCACCAGAGCAATGCCCTGGCTACCCAGGTTGATGGTGTGGGTGCCTGTTTTATTCAGGGTGAATTTAGCAATTGAACCACCAGCACTGTTAGTGGTAGCCCATTTTGCACTCGACTCACTCCACGTCTGGTTCAAAGCGTGAAGATGGTAGGCACCTTTCGACCGGTTAACCACCTTGAGGGTGAGCGTTGCATCGGTCACTTGGGCATCGGCGGGTACACTGCTTAAATCCCAACGGAACAGGCCACGAAACTCCTGACTGCTGGTACGACCATCCGCTTCCACTTTATGGGTGTTGCGATGGCCACCACGACTACCTACGGCAACATCCTGCACCACACTCAAAGCGGCCGTCCCGGTGGTGGTGGTGCTGTCCGTTGTATCTGACGAAGCACCGGAGTCCAAAGTGATATTGAGCACCGCGCCTTTACCACTCTCACGAGAGGCAAAATCAAGGCCATCGGTAGTACCGTTGTTCCTCATCACCAAGCCATTATTGGTTTTGCCGTCAAGCCACTCCTGAACCAGCGCAACACCCCGGCTATTGAGCTCGATGGTATGCGTACCACGACTACTCAGCTTGAACTCAGCAACCGCGTCACCTTTCACATCAGCGCTACTCCAGTTGGCACTGGACTCGCTCCAGCCCTGATTCGGTGCGTAGAGGCGGTAGCTGCCACCTGAAGAATCGACTACATCAACACTGATATTTACAGCGGTCACCTTCGACCCGGCGGCGACTCCCTTCATATCCCACTGAAATAGCCCACGCAGCTCTTGGCTTTTTGAGCGACCATCAGCTACGACATAGCTGCTGTTTTTCTTGTAGCCCTTACTGCCGACGGTGACATCCTGTGAGGGACTTAAACTGAGTGAGGTGCTTGCCGACTCGCCGGTGCTACTTCCGCCAGCCACCCCATATCCAATCTGCAACTGAGCACCGCCACCGCCTTCGCGGGAACGGACATCCAGTCCATCTGTGCTGCCGCCTGTGCGCATCACCAGACCATAATTTGAACCACCATCGAGCCACCCCTGTACCAGGGCGATACCATCAGCATTCAGGGTCACCGTATGCTTGCCCTTGCTAGTGGCCTTTATAGTCGTAATCAACTTGCCTAGATTATTGCCGGCGGCCCAGTTGGCGCTGGACTCACTCCATGCGCTCTTCAGGCCATAGAGTTGATAAGTTCCACCGGATACATCGACTACATCAAAGGTAATGTTGACAGCATTTATCTTGGAACCGGCAGGTACGTCCTTCACGTCCCATTGGAACAGGCTGCGTAGTTCCTGACTCTTGGAACGACCATCTGCCACCACATAGCTTTTGTTACGCTTGTAGCCCTTGCTGCCTACAGTGACATCCTGGGATGCACTGAAGGTGGCTGATGTGCCGGTGATGACCGGGGCAGTCCCGGAGCCGCCGCTAGAGCCGTTAGAGCCGTTAGAGCCGTTGGACAAGTTTGTATTGCCACCCCCAAGCACATAGCTGATGTATGCGGCGATTTTGTTCGCATCGGCACTCTTCACCCATTTATGCTCACGTGTAGTACGTGACGCCGAAGTACCTTTGCGAATGTCTCGTTTATTCTTACTGGGATCAGCTCCGTGGCAAGAGGCACAAGACTGGTCATATATCGACTTGCCCGTAGTAACTGAGGCAGATACGCCGGCATTAGTGCTTTCTGTGTGGCTACTATTGCTGGAATTATCCGCGTCAGAAGCATCTGAATCGACAGTTACCGTATTATCGTGAAAAGGCAACTCCAGTGCATCACCTACCGGTGTCTTCCAGATACGCATACCGCCGGGCATTGCCAGAGGGTCGGCTGCCTGGTCTGCCGCTGTGAGTGCCTGCACTTCATCGATATGCTGGTCATTGTCATAGCCGACCGTGTAGACCTGCATCTTTTTGTCGGTCACTTTTATCAGTTTGATCTGTTGAAAACTACCGCTGGCGATGGTCCAGGATTTATCATCATCTGCGGATCGTGCACCCGCTGCCCAGCTCCCCTCACCGATGAACACCGTGCCATTGGCATCATCACGAACGAAACCCTCATCACCCTGTTCACCATTTTGCACCGGCCTGATCGGATAGGTGTATTTGGAGACATGGGAGTCAGACTCTGATATCAGGTCAAAACGGTATTTATAAAAAGTATCCGCCCATATTCCACTACGACTGTCACCTTCAGATTTCCCACTGGTATGGGGTCGTATCGGTTTATGGTAGGCGGCAAGAAGCCACTCTATTCCCGATCCATTCTGTTCCAGATCACTATTCAGCCACTGCGTCTGGCTGCTTTGGTTGAATTCACTATTGAGCAGGTAGATACGCATCAGGTCGCCACCGATGGTCATGGCGTTTACCGGCTCAACATCAAAAGCGTTGAGCACTGCATTACGGCGCCCGTTCTCGTGGTTACCATGTGCCGGAACAATCGGGTACATGCGGCCATCGGCAGACTTTATCTCCTGCCAATTGTCCAGCCATTCCCTCCATTCACCAACACGCGTACCCGACATGTAGTCGCCACCAAACAGGACGAAAAGAGGTCGCATTTTGGCAACCAACCGGTTGCCTCTAAGACGTGCGCGTGTATCTGATCGGGTGTCACCACCATTGACAAAGGTGAACGGTTTGGTACGTACAGCAGGCGCTGTTTTAAACCACATTCGATCTGAGCAGCCACGGCTATCGCACACTTTATAGTGGTAGGCGGTGTCACTTACCAGAGAAGTGGCCTTGACAAAGTGACTGATCAGTTGACCCGATCCATCAAAGTCCCGGGTATTGGTGATATCGTATCGCTGCCATTGATTCTCACTGGTGGTCGCCCCCATTTTTACATGGAAGTCCGTCCCGCTTACCGGTGAGAAACCAATGGTCATGGTCGATGCCGGATCCTGAGTCCATACCAGACGGTGTTTGTCGGTATCTGCGAGTAGTGAGCCTGTTTGCAGAGAACTGAACATTAAGCAGGCCAAAAGGCTTAATGATCTTTTGCGGCTAAAGAGTGGTGTTATTTTTGATCTGTATGTGCGCATGACATTAGCCCTTGTAGTCTGTTGGGTAGATGACTTCATTTATCTCTTGCTCGGAATATTCAGGATGATCCAGTGAGAAAAGCTTCAGCGCCTCTCTAGCCTCCACCTGCTCGCCAACAAGTGCCATTTCACGAATACGTCCCAACCATTCAGTGGGTAGTAACTGCTGCTGTTGCAGTTCTCGAGCCTGAGTAACGGCGTACTCCTGCGCCGTCGGCAAACTGCTATTTTTTCTTGACATAAAGTCTTCAGC
>JBEVXV010001082.1:0-3539 GCA_040505915.1 Sedimenticola sp.
AAAAAAATACATTTGACAATCTACTTCCCAACTTCAAAATACATGCTAGATACAACGAAAACAATGACGGAGATACTTTTCTGAGAATAGGTGCGCGGGGAGGGGTGGCAATATTATGGCCAGACAACTGGACAAATGTCAGAAAGTTGGAAAACGGAAATGAAAGAATTATAGGAGTGGAAGTGAAGACAGAGCAGAAACCGATGTGTCTAATAAACTGCTATCTTCCGACAAGAAAAACAGATTCAGACTATAACTATTTGGAATCACTTGATGTTCTTCATAATTTCTTCAACAACTACAGCCGCACGCATAATGTAGTAATATGCGGAGATATGAATGGAACGTTGCTAGACTCACGCAATAACTCACATGACAAATTACTGAAAGAGTTTGTCAAGGAGCACGATATGAAAAACTTACATGGAAACTGTAAGGATCACACCTTCCACAGCCACTCCGGAGCTGGGTCATCACAGATTGATTACGTCCTAATTCACGAACTCCGAGAGACAGACACTGGCACTTCACTACACTATCAAGCATGTGAGATACAGGAAGTTAATCCGACTAATTTCTCAGCACATGTTCCAGTTTTCATGACTCTGGAGGGGAACAAGCATGAATGGACAAAGAAAACAAGAGTAGAACAAGGACAACGGATATTATGGGATAAGGCAGACATATGCATGTTCCAAGAAGTATTTCAACGAAGTATGAATTCGAAGATAGATCCTGTAACTGCAAACAACGAAGCCCTGGACGCTCATTGCTATACTGAATGGATACACACAAGTCTACGAAATGCCGTGAAGGAGGCAGTACCCACAAAGCCAATAAAAGTACATGGTCCAAAGTGGAAGGCATCACCGGCCATGTCAGAGCTTATGAAAAAATCGAAAATAGCCCATGCAAAATGGCGTAGTGAAGATAGACCAGACAGTCAACACGAGCTATATAAGGAAATGAAATCAGCAAAGAAAAAGTGTCGGCAACAACTAAGGCATGAACAGGCAGAGACCAGGCAACAATTTTATGAAGACATCATGGAAAACGCATCGACTGATATGTTTTATAAGCTGATTAGAAGAAACCGGCAGTCGGCGAAATCAGAGTCGTGCTCCTTCAGAGTCAATGATCAAACGGTAAGCGATACTGAGGAACAGCGCTCAAAGTTAGCTGAATATTATGAAGACTTGGCCATGCCAAAAGCGTCATGTGATTTCGACCAGGCATACAATGAAGATTGCGAGGAAAATTTGGAAATAATCTTAAATGTATGTCGTCAAGACAATGACTTCGAGAACATCAGCCCCGAGGAGATACGAAAAGCTATAACTCTACTCAACACAGGAAAGTCCGCAGACGAATATGGATTGGTGGCAGAGCACTTCAAATATGCTGGCGATAGAGTACTGCCATACATTGCGAAATTATTCAATGCATGTGTCAGAGAGGGAGTGCTACCTGGTCAGTTCAAAACCGGGATCATCACACCAATACCAAAGAAGGATAAAGACGCTACACTATTGGACAATTACAGGGGAATCACAGTAACAGCTGTAATGGGAAAGATATTCGAGTACACCATGCTGCACAGGATTGAAGATAAGGTCCGTTCCACACAATCTGACCTACAGTTTGGATTCACTAAAGGGCTATCACCAATCATGGCGACACTACTAATTACAGAGATGTCATGCAATGCAAAAGCAATGGACAAACCGCTGTATCTTGTGTTCAGGGACGTCAAAAAGGCATTCGATGTCGTTAATCACAGCATTCTCTTCAACAAGCTGTACCATCTAGGAATAAATGGAAATATACTAAGGGTCTTAGTAGACCTTTACACCAACCTAGTGTCAAAGATCAAATGGAAAGGAGGGTACAGTAATGCATTTAATGTTAGACAAGGAGTACGCCAAGGCGGAATTTTGTCTACCCATCTCTACAAGTGCTATATAGGCGACATAATGAAGCAATTGGCTGACATGGACTTGGGATATTCGATAGGCAGTATATATTGTGGGTGCGTCACTTGTGCCGACGATATGGTTCTGGCAACCGACAACTCCTACGATCTACAGGCTATGCTCAATGTATCAAAAGAAGACGCTGACAAGCACCACTACGTGATTCATCCCGACAAAACTGTGATGATTAAAAAGACAAATGCAAAACAGCGTAAGGATGAACTAATTAACCAATGGAACCTCGGCGAGAAACAGCTCATTGAGCAACGAGAAGCAACCCATTTGGGAGTAATACGTGCAAGCCAAAAGGAGAATCAGCTGAATATTCAAAAGCGTATTTCGGTTTCAAGACGAACGCTTTACGCCCTCATCCCCTGTGGAATGCATGGATCCAATGGACTCAGTCCAAAAATAAGCTACAAGATATACCAGTCGTATGTACTGCCAAGACTGCTATATGGAACAGAAATTCTTCCGCTTACAAATACTCAGCTAAACGAGTTGGAGAGGTTTCACATTAACACCATACGAAATATTCAAGCTCTTCCACAGAGAACACCAAAGTGTATTGCCTACCTGTTGATTGGTGCAACTCCAATTATCGCTGAATATCACAAGCGACAGTTAGCTCTGCTGGGGAACATCTTACGCTGCGACAACAACTGTATTCGCGATCTACTACTGCGGCAATCAGCGATGTGCGAAAGCCCGGATAGCTTCTTCGTCAGAATTGGGATTGTGCTATCCATGTATGGTTTACCAACCATATCCGAGCTGAGCGAGAAGTTGACCAAAGAAGCTTGGAAGCGCAAAGTAAAAAATGCTGTTGCCGAAGTTTGGAATCAGACACTTAAGTCAGAGTGTACCTCAAAAACAACACTCCGCAACTGTGAATCGGAGAGATTGACAATAGGTAGATGCCACACAGTGTGGGAAACAGTCGCGTCAAACGTAAAGGACGTACGACGAGGATTCACAAAGGCACGCATCCTCACTGGAACATACATGGTGCAAGCCTTAAAATCAAAGTACAGTATGGGCAAGCAGAGTGCAACCTGCCGGCTCTGCAATACGGAGGACGAAGATCTATACCATATGATGTTCAAGTGCGCTGCTCTCCAGAGCGCAAGGAATCCATCGCTGGGGACGTTCATTCAAGTTGTGACAAGTCACTTGGGGACGGACGGTTGGATTCGCCTTTCCAAAGATGACAAGATGAAACTACTAGTTGATTGCCAGCTACTCGTCAACAGTGGTTACCTTCCCGATGACCCTGGCCTTATACACAGGCTGGAAACAAAGTCTAGATATTTGTGCTACAACTTGCACTGCAAACGAATCGTGCTCCTAAATAGCAGCTACATTAAATGAAGTGTGTATAACGTAATAACTTAATAACTTGCATTTGTTATTCTGCTAAATATACACGTGCTACATCGTCCGATAATCATACTACCAAATGTAGTAAGTTTTCATCTGTGATTGTGAATGTATTTGAATGCTAGGCTCAGATAATGCCTATTATTCCCACACCCTTGTATAGTGATTGTATTGATATGACTTGTA
>JBEVXV010001083.1:0-4649 GCA_040505915.1 Sedimenticola sp.
GCGAAGTTCAATTGTAATTCTATGAGTCCAATGGTGAGTGGAGAGTTTAAATGAGATTGTGCCACGCATGCGCAGATCAGTGTGCTTTACCGCAATGGCGGATAGTTTGTGAGTTTGACGCAGTCAAACATTATCACAGTTTATAGTGCTATTATCGGCGAGTGGTCGCTGTATATTATATCGTAGGATTTATTGACTTATACCTTACACGTAGTGTAAGCGTGACAGTAATTTATCGCTATTTATAGCGTATATCTCTGCACGTAGTGCGGCAGAAATTACCGGGAGTTGTCTGCACGTGGTGCGGATTTTAGTTTCGGTTTGGTGAAATGGCAGATTCGGAGAATCCGTCGGGGCCGAAAACCTCAACTAGCACATCCTCTAGAGGTGGAGATAAACTTAGTACTGAGAAAAAAGGAAAAGCCCCGGCAAAAGCCACCAAGAGGCCTGTCATCGGAGATGAGGCCACGAAATCTAATGACAATGCGGAGATCATGTCATATCTCAAAAATATTCAGGCAGCGCAAACAGCATCAGATGCTAAGTTAGATGGTCTGAATAAACGCCTTGAATATCTTGAGACCAATGAGGCAGATTATGAATATGATGATATGGAATATCACAGCCCTTTATTGGCCCTGGAAGGGGATGATCATGTTGAACCACCCCCCGCAAAGAAACAGAAAACGGACATTGAAAATAGCAGATTTTCAAAACTTTCTAAGAGATTTAGATCTGTGGAAGTTTGTGACGATGACATTGATTCCGTCTTAGCAGAGACTGTAACAGGCCTATTTAGGAAAGGCATGGATGACGACCAGTATATGGAGTTGGTCAAGGACGAAACCACTCCCAGGCCAAACAACTGTGAAGGGTTAACTGTCGTTAAAACAAATCAATTAGTGTGGGATATCATGTCACCAGGTGCGCGTACGAACGACCGCAAATTACAGACTATTGAATCATCTGTGATAAAATCGGCTACGATTTTAGCGAAAATGGTCAATAAAGTGGCCACAATTGAAAAAGAATCGGCAGATACAGACCTGGGGTTTGTGATTGACGAAGGTAATGATGCACTGGCCCTCCTCGGCCATGCAAATCGGCAAATAAACATGACTCGTCGGGACTTGCTGAAGCCTGAAATGAAAAATGAATACATGCATCTGTGTACGCATTCCCTGCCGTATACTAACCAGTTATTTGGTGACGATGTGTCGAAAACCGCAAAAGAAATAGAAGACTGTGCAAAAATCGGGCAAAAAATGCAGACGGCGTCGTCGTTTAGTGGCAGAGCTCGTGCACGACCTGGGTTCCGATTTAGGAGTCGTGGCTTCAGAGGTCGTGGCTTCAGAGGTCGAGGTGCAGGATTTCAGTACCAAACTGACCAGCCAAAAAACTCCCTGCGCCGAGGGTGGTCCAAGGGCCATCCACGGATGTAAACAACGTGGAAAAGGTGAGTAAGCAGACTTTCCAAGCAGGTAGATTGAAATATTACGCCTCTGAGTGGGAAAAAATCACTAATGATCCCAAAATTCTAGATATTGTCCAACATTGCCATGTGGAGTTTGTAAATGACACTCCACCAAGTCAGTCTGGTAGCACTTCTCAACAAAATTTTAATGCTACAGACACAGAAATTATTGATTCTGAAATTAAAAAATTGCTGGACTATAAAGTTATTATTCCGGTCGAGAGTGAACTCGGCCAATTTCTTTCACCAATATTTGTTAGACCCAAAAAGAATGGTGAATACCGTTTAATTTTGAATTTAAAGAAATTAAATGACTTTATTCCTTACCAACATTTTAAAATGGACACCTTTGAATCAGCTGTCAGTCTTATTACTGAAAACATGTATATGTGTGTACTAGACTTAAGACACGCCTATTACAGTGTACCATTAGCAACTGAGTTACAAAAATATCTGCGGTTCACATGGAAGGGAGTGATATACCAATTTACTTGCATCGCAAACGGTTTAGCTCCCGGCCCACGGTTATTTACGAAGCTCATGAAGCCGGTATATGCCAAGCTTAGAAGTGAAGGACATTTAAGTACAGGTTTTATTGATGACAGTTTACTGTGCGGTAGTACGTTTGAAGAATGTGCAGAAAATGTTGAAAAAACAACTACACTGATGTTAAAATTGGGTTTCATGCTCAATGATGAGAAATCTGTTTTAGTACCAACTCGGAGAATCACATATTTAGGAAATGTCATTGATTCTCAGAAAATGATAATATTATTAACAGATGAAAGAAAACAAACCATTGCATGTGAATGCAAGGCTTTGTCTCATTGTGCCAAAGCAAAGATCAGAGTTGTGGCACATGTAATTGGATTGCTGGTAGCAGCATTTCCAGCAGTTCAATTCGGGAAACTATTTTACCGAAATTTGGAGAATGCCAAAACTCTGGCTGTAAAAATGTCAAAGGGAAACTACGAGTCAAAAATGTATATTTCATTCAGCATGAAAACTGAACTTAAGTGGTGGTTTCAAAATGTACATTCCCAGTTTAGACCTATCAATAGGAAAGCTGCTGATATTATTATTCAGACAGACAGCAGTCAATCAGGCTGGGGTGTAGTTTTTGAAAACCAGAAAATTGGCGGACGATGGTCAATATCAGAAAAATCCTGTCACATTAATGTCCTTGAACTTACAGCCATTTTGTTTGGTATCAAGGCACTATCTGATAAAATTAAAAACAAACATGTAAAAATTTTAACAGATAGTTCCACGGCAGTGTGCTACGTCAATAACATGGGAGGAGTTAAGTCAGACCAGTGTAATGCAGTTAGTCAGAAAATTTGGATTTGGTGTTTGGAACACAATATATGGCTTACTTGCTCCCACATACCGGGGAAAATTAATGAAGCAGACCGACCTTCGCGTGAATTTAATGACCAGATTGAATGGGAGCTCAAGGAAGACCTATTTCAAAAAGTATGCATGGTTTGGGGAGTTCCAAGCATTGACTTGTTTGCATCTAGACTGAACAATAAACTGCCTCTATATTGTGCATGGAAGCCAGATCCATACGCAGCTTACGTAGATGCATTGTCACTGACATGGAGCATGTTTCAATATTGTTATATATTCCCTCCTTTCAGTTTAGTAAGTCGCTGCATTCGCAAGATACAGATCGACGGGGCTCGCGCCATGCTGATAATACCATTATGGCCAACTCAGACCTGGTTCCCCATGCTGATGAAGATTCTGGTAGAAGATCCGATGATTCTACCACGATCCAGAAACTTACTGTCACTGAAACATCTCGGCAAGGTACATCCGCTATCAAACAGACTTGCAATGATGGCATGCAAAGTGTCGGGAAACAGTTCAGAGATAGAGGCTTATCGGAGAAAGCTACCAGTATCATCATGTCCTCATGGAAACCCTCAACAAAACGCGAGTATCAGGTCTATATTTCACGATGGTTTCACTTCTGTAGTCAGCGGGAAGTTGATCCAGTTTCAGTTTCTATAAACGACGTAATAGAGTATTTAACAGTACAATTTGAAAAAGGCTTGGGTTACAGTTCATTGAATACCGCTAGAGCAGCTTTGTCATCTCTAGGATTTCCTCTGGGATCATTCACAGCAGGTACACATCCGACAGTAGTGCGTTTCATGAGAGGGGTCTTCAATCTACGACCACCTGTACCAAGGTACTCTCAGATCTGGGATGTGGATAAAGTATTGATATACTTGAGGAAGTTATCTCCAGTTAAACTTATGTCGTTGAAAAACTTAACTTTGAAACTGACAATGTTGATGGCTCTTACCAATGCAGCGAGAATTCAAAGTGTACATTTGTTAAGTGTTGAAAATATTCAAAAGTTAAAATCAGAGTTTGTGTTACAGTTTAGAAGTTCGTTGAAACAAAGCCGTCCTGGCTTTGATTGTTCTTATTTTCACTTGTTAGCTTATCCTCCAGATAGGAGATTGTGCGTGTATACAGTGTTAAAGGAGTATTTGTCACGGACAAAAACGTTAAGGAATAACACAGGAAATAAAGAATTACTTCTTAGTTATATTAAACCATACTGTTTCAAGGTGGGTTAAAACGGTTATGATCTGTGCTGGAATTAAGGACAAGATTTTCGGAGCACATAGTGTAAGGTCAGCTGTGACATCCAAGGCAAAAATGAAAGCAGTTCCGGTTCAGGATATCATGAAAAAGGCAGGCTGGACGAGACAACAGACATTCGCCAAGTTCTATGACAAGAAAGTGGTTACAGAGGATACATTCACAAGTGCAGTACTGAAGATCTATGGATTGATTATAAGGTTTGTGCATATGTGTTTGTGATTGTTTTGTCAATATTGGCGTTAAAGTCTCATTTAAACACGAAACGATAGAATTGGACGAAATAGAATTTAAAAATTAAACGAGACTTACCTGGAAGGCGAAGTTCAATTGTAATTCTATGAGTCCAATGGTGAGTGGAGAGTTTAAATCCACCCGCCCTCCCCACGGCACATGTATTTATATTTGGGGAACATATTAAGATCAAGTCACTTGAAGTCTGACATGGATAATGTCTTTGCAGATAACAATATTGACAAAAAGCTTTGAAAACTGATCTGCGCATGCGTGGCACAATCTCATTTAAACTCTCCACTCACCATTGGACTCATTT
>JBEVXV010001084.1:0-3193 GCA_040505915.1 Sedimenticola sp.
ATATATGCACTTGTTCCTGCGCAAGACGATATCGCGCTCCTAAAGTCGCGCAATATTTCGCTTGCTCCGGAACTCGTGCATATATCGCCATACACGGTAAATAACCTATACGTATTGTGCGTGAGAGCGAGTGATTTTAAATACATTTTACGAAAAGTATGTACGGGAATATCATATACGAGACAGTAGCTTTAATATCGATTGTTCCATTTTATATAGGGATGCGTGTTTGTGTTCTACTGACAATAGCATGTGTATGTAAACTGTAGATGTGAACAGTGGGTAATATTTACTATAGTACTTAGTATAGCAAAAACCTGCCACCCTGATTTTACTAGTACATTGTAGCTCGCATTCTCATGCATATATGCGGTCTATGCGGGGCAAAGGTCAGTGCGACAGTTGAACTTAATCGTGCAACACAGTGGTATTTTTAATTGTGCGGTAACCACCTCTACTTTCTATACGCAAACATTGATGGATAGATTTTATAATAGTGGAGGAAACACCATGCAAAAAGACGTTTATTTAAGGAAGGGGTGGACGGTAAAAAGCCACATGTGTTGTGATATATCAAAATGTTCGTCTTGGTCTGTAGATTACAGATCCGCGTGATGCCATTGCGGCATCAGGGGAACGAAGTCGCAATTCAAGATGGCGTCCAAGATGGCCGCCAAAAAAATCAATTCCATGACCAACTCAATAAATGTCATCTGAGGACATCTGTTTGCTATTTGATAATGAGTTCTCATTTCAAACATTAGTTAACGTAATGTACTTCAATATTGACCGCCATCTTTGAAAAATGAATGCTCTTAACAGTTTTATCTCAGTAAACTATTAATTATACGTGGACAGTAAAATGCCGCATGGGTTGCTATATATCAAAATGTTCATCTTGGTTTGTAGATTATAAATCCGCGTGATGACATTGCGGCAACACGGGAACGAAGTCGCAATTCAAGATGGCGTCCAAGATCTCCGCCAAACGATAAATTTCCTAACCAACTCAATAAATGCCAGCTGGGGACATATAGGACATATATTTGTTAGTTGTTAATTATTTCTCATTCCAAATATGCGCTAATATAATGCGCTTCAATATAGGTCCGAAAAAACAGCATTTCCAGTTTCAAGATGGCCGCCAAGATGGCCGCCATCATTGAGAAATGAATGCTCTTACCCGTTTTACCTCAGTAAAGTATTAATTATATGTGAACAGTAAAATGCCACATGGGTTGTTATATATCAAAATGTTCCTCTTGGTTTGTCGATCATAAATCTACAAACCAAGACGAACATTTTGATATATAGCAACCCATGTGGCAATTTACTGTCCACATATAATTAATAGTTTAATGACGTAAAACTGATAAAAACATACATTTTTCGCAGATGGCGGCCATTTTGACGGCCATCTTGAATCTGTAAATATTTTTTTCGAACCAATATTGAAGTACATTACGTTAACTAATGTTTGAAATGAGAACTCATTATCAAATAGCAAACAGATGTCCTCAGATGACATTTATTGAGTTGGTCATGGAATTGATTTTTTTTACAGACCAAGACGAACATTTTGATATATCACAACACATGTGGCTTTTTACCGTCCACCCTCCTAAAAATATGCTTCGATTTATCCTACACTATAAAGGGAAAGCAATGATAGAAAACTAACCTGAGAGCCTCCAACTCCCCCGGTCGTCTTCTGTTATAGAGCAGTAGTCGAGTTTGAACAAGTGCAGCTGTCGTTTGGAACTTTTCCCCATCAGAGATGTTGAGATCAAGCGCCTTGAGTTCGTCAACGAGAAATGTAGCAAATTTCATAATATCCACTGGATGGGGAAGTTCTTTTTTTGTATTGAAACGCCTTTCAGACAAAAGTGATGTTGCAAGTTTGGTAACTCTTACGTTCCATTCCAATTTCATCAGATTAATGAAGTCTGTCGCTTCTTGTCGTGCTATCGCATTCCCCACCTTGATGGCAAGTCCGAGTTTTGCCGACGCTAGTCGCATGATGTCGAAACCCGCCTTTATGGCTGTACTTGGGTGTTCCAGTTGATAAGCATCATATTCATCTGAATCATTGTTAGTGTTACATATCTGTAACGCACATTCTGTAATTTGATCGAAATTGTCTGGAATAAGCATTTTATCCACAGTGGTCGTCCTTTCTCCCGTCATGTTTCTGAAAGCCGACAGGAGTCTGGCTGCCAATCGCATATGGAAGCTAGCATAATGACGGCGTTTTCTCTTGTTATCAATGTTTTTCATCAACCAACAGTCACCAAGAGCTGTAATAAGCGAATCTTCAATAGCCGTAATACCTATTTGATCCTTCTTCATGCCTGGAAAGACTTCAGATTTCAAGATCTTGGATCCAGTTTGTGTAAGTCTTCCTGTGAGAACAGCAATTTGAATCATTGTAGTCCCTTTGTGAAATTCTTCTTCCTTCTTTGCAGGACATACTTTCTGGTGGTTAGTGAGGGACATTCTAAGCAGAAACCATTCTTCACAATTTGGGCATGGGCCATAGTCATCAAGTGAGAACTTTTCATTGTTGGTCGTCCTTCTTTTAACTAGCAGTTCACCTTGCTTATGCTTCAAAACTTTCAGATTATGAAGATTATCCCCTTTGTTCCTTAGCAAGTTAAGCTTCGCTTTGAGATCGCCATTCAATGTTTTTTTCATTTCTTCAACACTGACTTCAATGGCAAGTTTTTTCTCTCTGATGACTTTCATCTGTGCTTGATTTGAATGCTTGTGTTCCAAATGGCATTGAATGTTAGTGAACAATTTAAAGCAAAAAACACATGCATGAACGCAATCATATACACGGTTATGTTTTGATTTTGCGTTTTCCTTCCTAAATCCTTTTATGAATACGTTTTCATATTTGTCATCAAAGACACAATCACTGTCCTTAAGTCCTCTGGTGCAGGGTAGGTCTTCCAAGGCATCATCTGTTACATCTGCTATTGTGTTTTCTCTTTCTATAGTTCTATTTCCGGCTTCTTGAACTTCTTCATTATTACAATCACTTTCACCATGGTCAAGAGTGTCTTCAGTTTCTTTAACAACTTTATGAATGTTTTCTGCAGTCCATTCAATGACTTCAGACATGTCGTCACCCTCACTACTAAAACTTTCCTCATCACAGCCATCACTCTCACTTTCTTGAACATAATTT
>JBEVXV010001084.1:3293-9725 GCA_040505915.1 Sedimenticola sp.
GGATCATTCACACTATCATCATCATGAACACTGTCTTCCACTATTTCCTCATGACTTTCCCTAACAAAACCATCATCCATAGAACTTTCATCACCACCGTGATTCTCCCTTTCATTTTCTTCTCTTTCTTTCCGAAGATGTCCATCAAAGACACAATCACTGTTCTTAAGTCCTCTGGTGCAGGGTAGGTCATCCAAGGCATCATCTGTTACATCTGCTATTGTGTTTTCTCTTTCTATGGTTCTATTTCCGGCTTCTTGAACTTCTTCATTATTACAATCACTTTCACCATGGTCAAGAGCGTCTTCAGTTTCTTTAACAACTTTATAAAGTTTATGAATGTTTTCTGCAGTCCATTCAATGACTCCATCACTCTCACTTTCTTGAACATAATTTGGATCATTCACACTATCATCATCATGAACACTGTCTTCCACTATTTCCTCATGACTTTCCCTAACAAAACCATCATCCATAGAACTTTCATTACCACCGTGATTCTCCCTTTCATTTTCTTCTCTTTCTTCCCGAAGATGTCCATCTAGGCAAAATATTATAACATAGTAATGCAGTGTTTTAAGATTTAAAGCGACCGACAGGCAGATGCGCCTGGAAAAGTGATGAAAAATGTACAGGGAAAGGCTTTTGACAGTGAAATTGTATCTGTTTTCTGAACCTATATACCCAACATGGACTTAACAAGCCCGCTATGTTGGCATAATAATAATGTTGCTATACAAGATATGTCTTGTCTATCGACTGATAATTTGTTGAAGATTATACCTGCTCGTACTTTATACGCTATATCCCTCAATTGTTGTGTTATGTATATTTCCGTAGCGAGTCAAGTATCCAATCTATGCATGCTTTAATATTCTGTTTAAATTATGTTCATATTACCTTTAGCCCATTTTAAATCGTCTTGAAAGGCCTTTAACGTGTTCTTCTTCTTTGCCAAGTATCCTAAGTAAAAATAAAATATGTATAAGCACATGTGGATATAAAGTCAACTATGCCGGAAAAAGAACATACTACAGAGCTCCAGATAAGCTTTGGACATAAAGAATACTGTACGCCAGGATTTAAGATGTTAAGCGTACCAGACAAATATGGGGCGTAGATTGTACGTGAACATTTAAAAATAAATGCGTACTCAGTAAATTCCATAATCTATTTATTGGCCACAATAATGGCCTACCCTAAGATTCCAAGATCCAGGGGATAAAAATTCCAAAAAATCTCACTCGTCCTGTAGGACGAGTGCCCAGGAATTTCCACTCGTCCTGTTCCAAGTGTCACTGGTCCTACAATTAATATGTAAATTTAATGATGATGATGAAATGGTGTTTTACGGCTCATCAACTTGTATCTTAAGGTAGAGGGTATGGTGCCGCAGAGCTCTAGATAGCGTGCGTATCGGGCATTTTACGCACGGTTTTAGACTGAAAACGCACAAGAAATTAAATGCTGGCGTATCGGGTACGAACAGAAAAGGGGCGATACGCATAATCAATCGCATTCCGTTCGTATCGTGTATTAAGTTTCCAAAAATCAAGTGTTCCTGTTTATGTTTCCGGTGTTTCCGGTTGCGTTGGTTCCCGATTATCGCTGGCGAATCAATAAGGAATAAAGCCGATGCGGGTACCAGTAATATTCCAAGTTGTGTAGACGCTTATTTGTTATTTATAACAAACGTCTGTACTACATCGACGCAGATCAAAATTTCCCCGAGACGCTTATTCGAAATTTATAATAATTGCAAGCGCTTTTAATACATCGATCATTGCGGACAAGAAAATATGGCTGGTCGACGCAAAAAGTTACCAGACGCTTCGTCGTTTTCACTTTTCAAGTATTTTAAGCGCAGAAATCGGCCACTCGTCCCGTCGGACGACCCAGACATAATTTCTACTCGTCCTGCAGGTAAACTCACTCGTCAATACGAGCGGACGAGTGGAATTTTTATCCCCTGAGATCCACAACTACAAATAAAGTCCTGGCCTTTAATGAAACATAAAGCTGTTTCTTACACTCACAGGGGGGAAACTCTGTCACGGATTCTATCAGAAGCTATGGCAACTCTAGCACAGGGCTTATTAAGATTGCCATACCTTCTGAGAGAATCGGTGACGCAGTTTCCTTACAAAAATCAATAAATCATTAATGCATTGTAATTCCCTATCTACTTCTGAGAGAATCCTTCACTGTAGTGACATAGTTTCCCCCCTGTGACACTGCAAACAGCAAAATTTACCAGAGCTACAGATAAGCCTTTGAGCAGGTAAATTTGACAAATGAAATTCGCACTTCGGCGACAAATAGTATGAAATACTGCACATTTACTCTTTCGGTTTTATGTTTCTATTCAAATTGGTCATTTAACAAGCTCTTTCCGCAGCCGAATCCTCTTTTCACGGAAAGAGCGCTTTTTCCGGTCTTCAGTAATACCCGTATGCAGCTTATCTGTAGCTCTTCTGAAATTGTTGTCAACACAAATTGTATTTAAGTTCAACAAAATACCAGACAATAACAAAAAGAAAACAGTAAATTACTATAATTTAGTGTTTCCACCAGCATGCCCAGGAATTAAAAGGGAATGGAATGGTGTTCAACGGCACACCAACACAGAGAATTAAAAGTGGCATGGTAAGTTTGAAAAAAAAGCACACTTTAACGTGTAAAATCCTGAAAAAGTAGCACATTATGATTTACGCGTGTGCGAATATAATTACATTATTTGTATTTTGGCCTCACATATTTAACTAGAATGGTCGGTTTTACCGACAAATGCTCCCCGACGAGGGTTTGATAGTAAAAAGAAATTTCAAAAATTACAAATTTCTTCAATTTCGGACACGTCTATCCGGCTGGTTATCGAACTTGACGAGACATTATGCCAACAAGCATTGTGTCCAAGTTTGGCGAAAATTGGATAAGAACTGTTCGAGTTAGAGAGCGGACACTATGAATTTGGTAAATTTCGGACACGTCAAGTGCCATAACTCCGGAGTGACTAGGGCAATCCGGCTGGTTATCGAACTTGGCCGAGACAGTATACCAACAAGCATTGTGTCCATGTTTGGTGAAGATCGGACAAGAACTGTTCGACTTAGAGAGCGGACACTACAAATTTTGTCAATTTCCAGTCAGTATTCCACTTATAAATGCTCCGGACACAAACGTGACTGCGGCGGCATGACAACATCAAATCCATAGTATCACCACCGGGGGATGATACAATAATATATGTTTTACTATTATCTTGGGGGCAGCCTAGCGTCTCCAAATTCGGGCATGGTGTAGCAAAGATGGGCATGGCGCAGCGCCATGCTAAAATAGGCTGGGGGAAACACTAAATTCATTATCCTAAATAAACACGGGCAAAACATACGGTAGATACAACAACATGAAAACAAGGGTTGGCAAGTAAAAACCTGGGGTGTTTTCCTCGCATGCATGCCTGGATTGCAAAGATAATCTGTACAAAGTTAATTATGTAAACTAGGTGAGGTGCTTTAAAGGGACTGTCGCACAGATGGTATTTCAGTACAAGTCGCCATATGTTCAGTTTCAATTTTTTTTTTGCAAATTCTCATAAAAAAAATATTTAAACAGCGGTGGTTTATTGAAATAATATATTATGTTTTTTGGTTCCTAGAATAGACACTGATAATAGCTGCTCCTGTAAAATCGAGTTGCTGCCCTTGGAAAATATTTTTCTCACTGTACATGTACATGTATATATATATCTGTGCGTCAGAACCTTTAAAAAGTGTACTTTGATAAATATTTTCAGCTACCAAATACGGGACCGATGGAATTCCAAATCTATCTTTATCAGCCTCCAGCTGTGTCACGAAGCGTGGCACTACCAAATTTGCATAACATACATGTAAGTAAACACCAGACAGATCTAATATGTATTTTCCTATTTCTTACTGTGGATCGTGTTCCGTGTGTATTTGCGTTATACCATTCAATAAAGAGTCGATTTTGAAGTTTCTCGCAAGTTTTATATACTGTAGGCGTTGTTATATTCGCGGTGGTTTTATTTTCGCGATCTTCGCGATTTTATGTTTACCGCGAAATCAAGAACACCGCGAACAATTGTGGACATGTTCATGTTCATAATCGCATACCCCACTCACTTCCTTATGCATGTACATTTTGTAGCTTACATCCCCGAAGTCTAAATGAAGTATACACTCAGGTACATGTAGTGTGCATCTGTTAACTCGGTCTTAGGCCACAACAAATTAATTAGTAGATTCTCATTCCCACCCGCCCCTAAATCTTTGGGCCAAATTAATCTTTTATTTGTATATATTTCAAAAAAATCAAATGATTATTGTTTTTTGACACCTAATTTGAACAAATTTCAATAAAAAATAATAAATAAAATTCGCCCACCCGCCCCATCTTTCCCCAAAATTCGGATGAGAATCTACTAATTAATTTGTTGTGGCCTTACCTGGTGTATCTTACTAAAACACATTTTAATATAATATTATTAATACATATACTATTACTACATGTAGCCATTGCGTTGTTTAATAAAACAACCGACATTACTAGTATTAGGCGTAGTAAGTATACTAGTATCACTCCTGTGCAGTGTCAACGCAATCCTCCATGTCGGTGGTCTACTTTCACTTTCGGAAAAGTTGCGAGGATATATTCTTGGAAAAGAAAACACTCGTTTAACTTATTAGGAAATCGTAGCATGCTTAATTGAAGGACATGTAAGGTGCTAATCGACGTTCTCCCGATATACGGCTCGTTAAACACAGGAGTGACACTAATCCCTTTGTTCTCGCTTGCTGTGGACTGTATTTGAGAGATTTCACGGTTTGAAAGTTAGTCATTCACGAGAAAATTAAACAATATGATGAGAACATTGAAGATTGACAGCCAGCGTTAAAAGTTTTCATTTTTTTTTCATTTTCGGAAATCATGATTGCGCGAAATCAAGAACCCGCGAAAACGTCCATATTGTAAAAAGCGCGAAAATATGGCCCCGCGAATATAACAACGTCTACAGTATAATGTATTTGTCCACATGGACGAGTTTGGAAACCCAGCATTATATGCACTATATTACTTACATGTATGATATGATGTATGATATTGCTGTTTTATATAATTTTGACATTTGGGCTACTTTCAAAATGTTTAATTCACAATTTAATCATGGCATGCATGTGTAACTCGCAATAAAGAAAAACAATTACCCACTATTGCCTGTATTACCCACCATGTTACCCACATTTTCCCAGTATTACCGCCATCACAGGTTTTTGCCAACCCTTAATTGAAAAATAAAAACAAATATAATTTAAACAAGAAACACTATTACTCAGCGCCTTTTCCTCCCATTCCTTGTTGGTCAGTGGGTCTAAATGCTCTTTCTTCACCTCGTATCTTTAGATGAAAACATACAGCTGAATGATTTTTCCTTTTAACTTAAAGGGGCTCTTGCTTTAATTTAGTATTATAAAAAAATAACTAGAATAAAAATGTTTTAAATGTGTTTTCAGAAGCGCCCGGAGTTAGTGAAACAGACAGTAGTACTTTTTGCGAAACTAGACCATTCTCTGTATAAATAAAATATATGCAAAGTTAGTGTGTTGAAAAAAACAAAGATATACCACTTGTGTGTATATTTTTTCGCGTTAACAAACTCATGGTATATCTTTGTTTATTAAATGACCAGTGAAATACGGCTGTTCTGATTGGTCAAGAGCCGGTCCGTAGAAATGTTTATTATATACGTACTTTCGCTTTCCATTGAAACACAATGGACCGCAAAGCGTCGATATTTTACCATACTGCACGACTCGTGCGGCGCGTGCGTTCATATTGGTCAGTCGCCGGACAATTTGCCAATTTACGCACCGCACTCCGAGCAGACAAAATGGTTCCTTTGCATTTGTCATTATTTATATACTTTTGCAAGCTTTTAGATCTACTAAATTGTTGAAGAATACAGTGTGTGGATCTACGTATATAATAAATAGGTTATTTACCGTGTATGGTGATATATGCACTTGTTCCTGCGCAAGACGATATCGCGCTCCTAAAGTCGCGCAATATTTCGCTTGCTCCGGAACTCGTGCATATATCGCCATTAGGGATGGGTATTATTGAAAAAAATTGTATCGCGATATATTATAATACGGCATCCGTATCGCGATACGTATCATAATATATTATTCAAGACAACGTGTGGATATCATCTAACTAAAATGAATAAAAAATGTAGTATGTGTATGTACATTATTTTTCTAGTTGTTGTTGATACTGATATGTGTCCCAGTGGCCACAAACACTTGTTCAATACAAACATTTTTTACTAAATTTAACAGTATAAATAATAGAAATCCAGTCAGCAGCGTATACTTCATACTATGCTGCATGTTACTAATTCTATTT
>JBEVXV010001085.1:0-2780 GCA_040505915.1 Sedimenticola sp.
CAAATTACGCAATTGCGTAAGCAAAAATTCACTAGGCTTAAACATTTTTTTTTTAAAGTTACGCTAAATATCTACAGTATGCAAAACGGTCGTGTTCCGGTAATGCACCACTGACCTGTGATGTCTTCCCCACCCGGAAAGTATGCATAACTATGAAAAAAACAAGCGTCTGGATATCATGAACAGAATTCATACAACAACAACATGTCAACAGGGATATGACGTCACTCTCATAATTTGACGTCATTCAGTAGCGAAATTTCATTAGTTGACCAACCTCAAACAGCGCAATCATTTTTGTTTACATGTGAAATGCTACAGGTCCAATAAACATTCACAGTATAGCGTATCCCATTCATTGGTCCTCAAAATCCACCATCGCCAGCATTTACGTGCTATATATTCTGATCTACTTGAAGTCTTCTGGTGTAGTTAGCTCTTGACTGTGGTACCGTCCAGCATAATAAAGCTAGGTCGATATACGTCACAGTTACCAGTCTAGTAGTCTTATTATAGCAGAAATATACATAACCAGTTCAGCTCATTAATTAAAATGAGCAAGCGAAAACTTCAATCGTCCACATTGGACGCGTATTTTTCACGGGTCGGGGAGACGCCGCATCCCCAGCCCAGTCCTGGCACATCTGCGACTAATGAGTCTACCGAGCCGTCCAGCAGCACTGACCCTGTTGTAGATCTATCTATTGCACAGTCTACTTGCACTGTTACTAAAACGGATGCTTGCGTGACTCCAGGCTCAGTGAATGACATTTCGTCATATCTGGACCCAACAGCTACTCGCACGAAAAGCGATGCAGATAGGCGGGAAATTTTGGGCTATAAATTTAAGCCACCGAATGGATGGGAGCCGCCTTTGAGGAAAATTGGGAAGCAAAGCAGACGTGCCCCGAATTTTCTGTTCAATAGCAATAACCGCCCCACGATACAATACTGTCCGTCATTGGACGGTGCGTTATGCACCGTGTGCGTAGCGTTTGGAAACAAAACGAATATTCTTGCATCTAAGCCTCTGACAGATTGGAGCAACGCCAGTCGTATTGTGGACCTACACGTGCAGTCGGCTGATCACAAATCATCAGTAGTCAAAGCAGCCAGCTTTGCGGCTGTAAATACAGATCCACAAAACTCCATCGCTATTCAGCTGTCGACTGCCTACAAACAGAAAATAGAAAGAAACAGGTCTGCTCTCGGTTCTATTATACGAGCAATTCTGCTATGTGGCAGGCAAAACATACCACTCCGTGGTAAGGTGGACCAGCGAAGCAACTTTCATGCGATAATCCACAGTTTCGCTGAGAAAGATGTAGCACTGAGAGAACACCTGGAAAAGTCTGATCCCAGGGCTCGGTACTTGAGCCATTCCGTGCAGAACGAACTTATCAATCTGTGTGGTCAGCAATTGGCGGATGCCATTCTACTGAGTTGTAAGAATGCGTCACTGTTTGCCATCATGGCCGATGAATCTGCAGACGTATCGAATTCGGAGCAAGTCGCACTCATTCTGAGATATGTCTCCATCGACAAAGGGAAGCATATGGTCAGAGAAGAGTTTATCTCGTTCGTCTCGACAAGAGACACCACGGGCGAAACGCTCACACACATTATTACCACGCAACTGGAAAAAATAGGTCTAGACATTCAAAATGTAGTCGCTCAGGGATACGACGGAGCTGGAAATATGTCGGGTAAGGTTAAAGGCGTTCAGACACGCATTCGTGCACTCAATGATGACGCAGTGTACATCCATTGCAAGAATCATCGTCTCAATCTAGCAATGTGTCGATCAAGCAAGGTTCTTTTTGTAAGTCACATGTTTGATGTTGTTGGAGATGTTCTGTACTTTATTACAGCATCTCCGAAACGTCTCAATGTGTATCTCTCCAGGAATGAGAATGGCAATAGATTGAAACGGCTGTGTCCAACCCGTTGGTCGCAACATGCAGAGAGCGTGTCTGCCTTTCTGAAAAATTACACATTCATTTCAGATACACTCATTGACCTTCAGAGCGATAGCGACTCAAAGGCTCGTGGTGACGCAACCTCGTATGACCGAGCGATTCACTCATTTGACTTTGTGATAGCTCTCTGCTGTGTTGGTGGTCCGCTGGAGTATTTGACGCCGTTGTCCAACATGATGCAGGCGCCTGATTGCGATTTGGTTAGGGCGTCAGCGTATGCCTCAAACCTCATCGAACTTCTGTTGACGAAGAGAAATGACACAGATTATTTCGACGAACTGTGGGCTTCAGCCACAAATTTAGCAACCGAAAATGGTATTACTATTCAGAGACCACGTGTTGCGGGAAGGCAGACTGCCAGAAACAATGTACCAGCTGACTCCGACAAGGAGTACTGGCGACTGAATTTGTTCCTCCCGTTCATTGATCATCTTATCGTTGAGCTGGAAGAACGATTGAAGAACCCTCTTCCTGGTCTCAGCGCACAGTACTTGCTACCTGAGAAGTTGTCTGGTCTGTCGGTTGGTATGTTGAACGACATCAAAGTGGCCTACCAACGATTTGTTTCACCAGATGAGTTGGATCGTGAACTGGAAATGTGGAAGATAGGAGTTCAATGTGGAAGCATCCAAGTTACAAATCTCTGCGATGCCATGGATACGTGTATTGATCTGTATCCAAATATATACAAGATATTTAAAGTCTTATTGACAACGGCATCGGCAGAGCGCTCTTTCAGCTGCTTGCGACGCTTGAAGACATACCTGAGAAACACAATGTCAGACGAAAGACTCTCTGCGT
>JBEVXV010001086.1:0-3168 GCA_040505915.1 Sedimenticola sp.
TGTCAACGAACAGGTTCTATTTAAACACGACCTAAGTACCAGGTCTCACCTTTTAGCGTTTTTTATAGCTGCATTTTAAGGTATGCTTTCCCGGCGCAAGTCATAAGAGAGGTCTGTCCTTATGACAGCTGAGACCAAGGAGGTATGCTTTATCACGCGCAAGCCACAAACAATCTCTCACTCTACATACTAGAGGTAATCATGAGCCTATTACAGTGGACGCCCGACCTCAATACCGATATCCCGGTGATCGATAAGCAGCATCAACGTATTGTCGACTACATCAACCAGCTACATCATGCCCAAGGGTCCTCCAGCCGTGAAGAGGTGGGCGAGGTACTGAATCAACTCGTTGACTACACACTCTCCCACTTTGCTTTTGAAGAGGAGCTGATGGAAGAGAGTGGCTATCGCTTTGTCAATGCCCATAAAAAAGTACACAAACTCTTTGTCCGCAGAATCAGCGGTTATGTTGAGCGCTTCAAAACCGGTGAAGAGATCACCGATGAGCTGCTCACTTCCCTCAAAACCTGGCTGGTCAATCACATCAAAAACGATGATGACGACTATTCAGAGGTTGTCAGAGAGCGCATGGGTGACGAAGGGAAGAGTGGCGGCTGGTTGTCGCGCTCTATGAAGAAAATATTTGGATAACAGTGGGGTCCACATGGCATACATGAACTGGAAAGAAGAGCTAGAGACCGGTATTAGTGTCATCGATGGTCAACACAAGCGTATTGTTGACTACATCAATCAGCTAAATGATATCTGCCAGGGAGAGGGCGACATTGAGGTAAGCGAAGTCATTGTAGCGCTGGTTGACTACACACTTTCACACTTCGCATTTGAGGAGAGCCTACTGGAAGAGGCGGGCTATGAACAAAATGCCGCACATACTCGTGAGCACGACTCCTTCAGAAACAAAATATTCGACTTTAAAGAGCGGGCCACCGAAGGAAAAGAGGTTGCAGAGCCTCTACTGCAACTGCTGAATCAGTGGCTGTTTACACATATTCAACATGAAGATGGGCAGTATGTAGCCACCATTCTGCAGCATCTGGAGCAACAAGAGGTGAAACCGGGCTGGCTTAAAAAACAGGCCGATCATTTTTTTAGCTAACCTCACTCGCAGTTATCCCTAACAAAGCACGCTCTTCCCTACGGCCGGTTCCCGGCCGGTGATTTTTTCAGCCGGTTACTAAACCAAAACAATCTCCCCTCTATACTCAGCAACCGTCCCCAGTCACGCAGATAGCTAATAGTAGCTACGCACAATAACCCCACAATCCGGCAAGGAGCGAACTTGTTCGCGCATAACACCCCCCGGAGCTGATCACCAACAAGTTCGCACCAACACACCATCCAGTCACTGCCAGGTGATCACAGGGTCAGCATGCATAATCAGCTTAGTGAATTGAGCGCTCGTAATTTCACCCCCTTGCATGTTCTGTATTTGTTCTATACTGTTACCATCCCTGTAATACGACGAACCGACAACCACGCCATGTACCACGAATCGAAAAATGCGGATCACTGGCCCCGCGCCATCATTCTGGTGGATATGAACGCCTTTTTCTGCGGCGTTGAGCAGGTCGACCACCCAGAGTGGCAGGGGCGTCCTATAGGCATTACCAACGGAGCGCAAGGCACCTGCATTATCACCAGCTCCTACGAGGCGCGTGCCTATGGTGTACGTACCGGCATGCGGGTCAAAGAGGCCAAGGCAATCTGCCCCGACTTCACCCAGATCCCGGCCCGACCCGAGCGCTATGCCGAAGTCTCATCCAATATCATGCACTCCCTCACCGACATCACCCCCGATGTGGAGGTATTTTCGGTGGATGAGGCGTTCCTCGACATAACCCACTGCCAACGCCTGCACGGCACCCCACCTCAAGTCGCCCGCCTGGTAAAGCAGACAGTACAAGAGGCATCCGGCGGTGTGCTCTGCTCCGTCGGAGTGAGCGGAGACAAGACCAGTGCCAAATACGCCGCCAAGCTGCACAAACCAGATGGGCTGACCGTGATCCCACCCTGGGAAGCGGCTGCGACACTGGCACCGGTAGCGGTCACCGAACTCTGCGGCATCGCCAAGGGTATCGGCCATTATCTGGCTGAGCGCGGTGTACACCACTGTGGTGATATGCAGCGACTGCCGATCGGTGAGCTAGGACAGCGTTTCGGCAACCCCGGCCGCCGTATTTGGCTGATGGCTCAAGGGCTGGATCCAGATCCGATACACCAATCGGTACCGGAACCTAAGTCCATTGGACACGGCAAGGTGATGCCGCCGCAGACCCGTGATCTATGGGTAATCACCACTTTCCTCCAGCATATGGCAGAGAAGGTGGCGGCACGGCTACGACGTTGCGGTTACCGTGCAGACCGCTTCTATATCGGCCTTCGCACCGCAGAGAGTTGGCTGGGAGAGAGATACCCCTACAACCCACCCACCAACCACGGCCCCGATATCATGGCGCTCTGCCAGCATTTCTTACACACCCTATGGCGAGGCCAACCCGTCTACCAGGTACAAGTGACAGCGATCAGGATCTCCCCAAATAATGGACAACTGGAGCTCTTCTCTACCAGCCAACAGCAGGAGCAACGACTGGACAGCACCATGGATGCCATCAACCGCCGCTACGGTGAATTCGCCCTGGCCCCGGCGCGACTGCTGCTGCGATCCAGGATGCCCAACGTCATCGCCCCCGCGTGGAAGCCGTTTGGCCACCGCGAAACCATCCTCGACAGGTAAACCAGTATGTGCGGCGGCGTCTACTATCTTATTGAAGGCCAGGAAGTCAGGACCTACTTCCCCAACCCAAAGGCACGGCTGCCGGTAAAAACACGGGCTGGTGGTATCGAACGGCTCCCTTGGGGCCGCCGCAAGAGCCAGGCGGGTAAACTCCCCCTCGGCGGCTGGGCGCGACTGGAGTCGATCTATGAAGGGCGCTGGGACCGCTGGTTCCCCACCCCGGTAAAGCTCAACATCTCCCAGTTTATGGAGAAAGATATCGAAGGCGGCAGCCACTGGTACGACCTGACACCAGGGAAGTGGGTACAGGGGCTGGTGGCCCACTGGGACAATGAACGGCGGGTCTACGTGGTAACCATCACACCGGAGATGGAGGATGCGGCACACGACCGCTGGCCGCGGATTATGAG
>JBEVXV010001087.1:0-2616 GCA_040505915.1 Sedimenticola sp.
GCAAACACCTCACACAGCGGGGGTGAAGAGGCGGCACAAAGCGTCAACGGGGCCCTGAGGGAAATGATGTCGGTAATGCAGTCCATGCAGCAGGGTATGTCCACGGTAGTGCAGACGATGCAGAAATCGGCGGAGCGAGGCCGGCATAACGAAACAAGGCCATATGGTGACAACTCCAACGATAATAATCCTCGCAGGCAGACCTACTACATGGGCCCAACGACACCAAACGACAATCCTTCGTATGGCATGAGTGGGGGCGATCATCAGAGAGGGTCGGGTCCAGGGATCAGGGGAAATAGAGTACCTGACGGACCGGTAACCACTGACTGGCGCCGCTCTTACCACGACAACGTGCCCTATCCACCACAGCCGCAGGGTATTAGCCGGAGGCCGACGGCATATCAGGCCAGTAGCAGGCAGGCCAGTGACGTAGATGAACACTGTTGGCAGCCACGCCCATCATCACGACAGCCGCAGGTGAAAATACCATTTTTCAACGGCAACGACGACTGGCCAATGTGGATCTCACGGTTCGAGACCATAGCACATCGGTACAGGTGGTCGGAAAAGGAGATGTTAGACCAACTCCTTCCGCGAATAGACGGGCTAGCGGCCGAATTTGTATTCACCCAATTGCCATCCAGCGCTTTAGACAACTACTACACGCTGGTTGACGAGTTGAACAGTAGATTCCGTGTGGTGGAGACACCTCGCTCGTTCGCCGCAAAGTTCAGCCGTAGGTCACAGAAGCATGGTGAGAAGGCGGAAGACTATGCCGCTGATTTGAAACGTCTGTATAGCAAGGCCCACATGTACAGGGACAAGCAAACTAGAGATGAAGACCTAGTCCGCCGTTTCTTGGATGGGCTGTATGATGAAGAGGTTAGACTGGATATAGAGTTCCATAAGGACCCCAGAAATATAGATGAAGCGGTATACGAAGTAGTGAACCTGGTACAGCTCCGAAACAGTTGTAGGGGGGATAAGAGGGTTAGAGGCAACATCCGCCAGGTCCAGGGGCCAGATGACGGAAACACTACCAGTGAATATGGGGACGACGAACCCGAGCGAGTGTGTGTCGTGACCAGCGAGCAGCCTAACGGCCGCACAGAGAACTACCGTAAAGGGCGATCACCACGCCATGGTCCTGTAGCCAAGGAACCAGAGTTGCGGGACTTGATCGCGGATATAGCAGAGCGGTTAGGGAAATTAGAAGGTGGGCGCATAGCCAAAGGCAAGAAAGACGTAGAGTGTTATAATTGTCATAAATTGGGGCACTATGCCCGGGAATGCCCAGATCGGACCAGCGGTAATCGCAGGGGAGCTTGGACGGACCAAGGAGGGGCCAATCAGCCGCAGAAGCCTGAGAATCGTTTAAACTACCAGGGACCGACCCTCGCGCCCGGAGGGGGGTCCGAAGCCTTGTAAGCGAGGGTGTAAGCCACAGTGAAGATGAACAAAAGTGTCAACATGCGGTATCAACCGTGTCCGACAGGACAACAGGCAGCGTGAAGGACCTGGGGGCGGGTCTCTACATTGCCGGGATGGTAGAGCAAGTACCAGTGGTCTTCACGGCAGATACGGGCGCATCCAAGACGATAGTTTCTACCCGAGTGTATGACCGGATGGTGAAGGGAGAGAGGCCAGAGTTGCAGAGGTCAACTACTCTGCGCGGTGCTGGGGGTTCCCCTATTAAGGAAAGGGGACAGGCATCGTTCAAGTTGACGCTAGGCCCATTAGAGATCGTCCAGGAGGCCATAGTGGCCGAGATAGAGGACGATGCTCTTCTGGGCTATGATGCGCTTTCTGGTGGGACCCATGGACCAGCCGACATACTACTGAGTAGGGACGTCATCGTCTTGGATGGGCACGAGGTGCCGTGCATCCAAAAGGGAAGATCACTGAGGACCAGGAAGGTCATGGTTGCAGATGACATTAAGATACCAGGCAACGCAGAGGCAATCGTTGACGTCTACATAGAGAGGTCGGAGGATGATGACTATGACAGCGTAGCTGATTACCTGGTCGAACCGGTTGGTGGATTCCAAGACAGGTACCAGCTGGTCATGGCAACCACACTAGTAGACATAAACAGCTCAACCACATGCCGGATACGGGTGATGAACCCATTTTCCAATGAAGTAGACTTAAGGCAGGACGCAGAAATAGCGAGTGCGGAGAAGATAGAACGTGTAGTCACGGTCATCTCATCAGAGGAGCATGACGACGAAGCGGCTAACTTCAACAGCATCCGCAGGGTGGACACCAAGAGTCGCCTGCCGAATGGGGTAGATAGGAGCCTTAAACCATCGCCTACGGACCAGATACCGGACCACCTAAAAGAGCTGTGCGAAAGGTCTACGAACGGGAAGTCACAGCACGTGAGGCAAACCGTGGCCGGGCTTCTCTGCAAGTACAGTAATACGTTCTCCAGAGGCGATTGGGACATTGGTCTTACCCACCTGGCTGAACATCCAATCAACACTGAAAATGCGGCCCCCGTAAAGCAACGGCCTAGGAGGGTGCCCCTGGCGTACGCCGAAGAAGAAAAGAAGGCCATAGAGGACCTCTTAGAGAAGGGCGTCATACAGAAGAGCACGTCACCTTGGGCGA
>JBEVXV010001088.1:0-5926 GCA_040505915.1 Sedimenticola sp.
GAGGGAATGTTCTATTGCAGTATGTCATGTTGCTGTTGATATATGCGCCCTAAAAAAACACCTCCACACAAGGAGTTACTGCAACATACTAAAAAGTTAACGGGACAGCAGTGATGCGCAGATAGTGAGTAGTGTGCTCGCCCTATTGCCCCGAGGGCGGGGCTCCTACGAATCGGTGTAATTAAATACCTTGCAAGTCAAGCTTCAGGATTATTGTGTTGAGCCACTTAAAAAAAAGGGCCACTAGAGTGGCCCATTAAGGAGGAGTAGGCGGTGATTGTGGGTGCATATATTCCCACAGTCGCTTGCTACAGAGGTCATTAGATCACGGCTTAAACTTTTAATGCATTGACAGATCGCAATCTGAGCCTCCTATGCATGGGCTTCACAAAAAAGAGGGTAACTATTCAGTTGTCAATCGACTCAGACCTCTGGTGACCAATTGATACAGATCTGGCAACAGCAACAGCCCTCTATCTTCAAAAAGGTTTCGAATTAACTGGCCGCCTCTGCCGCCTGTCCCGCCTCGAACGCCTTTTCATTGATCTCTACCAGTTTCGGTTTACGGGCGCGGAAACGGTCGAGAATCTCATTTTTCAACACCTCGGCGGGGAAGGGCAGGTATTTGGATATGGCACCCAACATAACGGTATTCACCAGGCGGAAGTTGCCCAGGTCGTGGGCGATGGCACCTGCATCAAAGGCGTGGTAGTTGATGCCGCTGTTGGCGATATCGGCAATCGGATCGTCCGGGTAATCGAAAAGACCCAGACTCACCACCGGCGGCTCCTGGCGGGTGGTATTGACCATGGCGACACCGTTAGGGCGTAGGTGGCTGCACCAGCGTAACGCCTCGGCTGGTTCGAATCCTACCAGGATATCAGCCTCCCCCGGAGGGATGGCGGGGGAGAGCACCTGCTTGCCGAAGCGGACGTGGGAGGTTACTACCCCGCCGCGCTGGGCCATACCAGCCACCTCAGTCTTCTTTACATCGTAGCCCAGTGACATGGCCGCCTGGGAGAGTACCTCGGCAGCAGTCATAACGCCTTGGCCACCGATACCGGCAACCAGAATATTAGTGATGTCGTTTTCGTTCATTGTTTACCTCATTATTGGGCGCAGAGGTCGCTGAGAATTTGCAGAGAGCGCAAAGAGTGGTTAATGAACATGGCGATACGCAATAATCAGTAAGCCGGGTGTAGGAGCGAATTTATTCGCGAAGAACAGGCCCCGGAGCCTGTTCGCGAATAAATTCGTCCCTACAGGGAACATTAACTCCAAAAATACTCTACGAACTCTGCGTCTCCTCTGCGCACTCTCGGTAAGGTGCTCCAGCATATTACTGTCTGACAAAACCGGCCATCGGTATGATGGCATCCGGTGCGCAGGTCTTGGGGCAGAGGTCACAGCCGGTGCAGATACCGGTATCGATATTGACGAAGGCCAGCTCTTTCTCTTTGCCATTGGCCTTGGTTACGGTCTCCCTGCGGGTGACATGAATTGCCGGGCAACCGATATCGAGGCAGTTCTTGCAGCCGGTACATTTTTCCTCATCCACTGTGAAGGCGGGTTGGGCAGCGTAAAAATCTACCAGTACACAGGGCTGGTTGGTGATGATTACCGAAGTGTCGTTGACCTTCACCTCTTCACGCAGCGCCTTGAATAGAGTCGGCAGTTCGTAGGGGTTCACCTCGTGGATGCGCTCGGACTTAACGCCCAGGGCTTCACACAGCTTACGGAAATCGACTCTCATGGACTCTTCACCGTGGATGTCACGGCCACTGGCGGGATTGTATTGCCCACCGGTCATGCCGACGGCACGGTTATCCAGCAGCAGAATGGTGACGTTGCCACGGTTGTAGGTGATGTTGAGCAGCCCCTGCATCCCCATATGCATAAAGGTGGAGTCACCGATAACGGCCACCACCCGCTTATCTTTATCTGCCTCTACTCGACCTTTATCGAGACCATGTGCGACACCCATCGAAGCGCCCATGCTGATGGTGGTGTCGAGGGCGTTCCAGGGGTGGCCTGCACCTAAGGTGTAGCAGCCGATATCACCGGATATGCTGGTGTTATTGATCTTGGAGAGGCAGTAATAGATGCCCAGATGGGGGCAGGCGACACACATGGTTGGAGGTCGGGGGAAGAGGTTGATGCCGATTGAAGGGTCGAGTTTTACTTGTGGCGCTTTTATCTCCGCCACTGACGGAGTTGTTTCGGCGATGACCGCTTCACCCAGTAGCTTGCTTATCGCCGGGCGCAGCACCTGGGGTGCCAGTTCACCGATGCGTGGCAAGATCTCCTTGCCCAGCACCTCAATACCGGCAGCTTTGATCTCGGTCTCAAGAATCGGTTCTACCTCTTCGGCCACTACAAGTTGGTCAACCTGATTGGCCAGGGCACGTATCTGCTCCATGGGTACCGGGTAGCTCATGCCTAGCTTCAGTACGGGCGCATCAGGGTAGGCCTCCAGTATATGCATATAGACCGGGCCTGATGTGATAAAGCCGATCCGTCTGTCACTACCCTCTTTGAGGACATTGAGTTCACAGGTTTCACTGTAATCCTGCATCTTCGCCTCACGCTCATACATCATTGGAATACGATGTTTGGCGTTGGAGGGGGTCATGACATAGCGTTTAGGATCTTTTACAAAGCCCTGAGCCTGGATGCAATCCACCCGCTCACCCGGAGTTACCACCCCTTTCACATGGCAGATACGGGTGGTAAGGCGCAGAATCACCGGAGTACTGAACTTCTCAGACAGTTCGAAGGCGAACTTGGTCAGCTCATACGTCTCCTGGGCATCTGCAGGCTCCAGTATCGGAACATGGGCAAAACGCCCCCAGAAGCGTGAGTCCTGCTCGTTCTGAGAGGAGGAGAGCCCAACATCGTCGGCAACGGCGATCACCAGTCCACCGATGACGCCAATCAGGGTCTGGGTCATAAGGGCATCGGAGGCGACATTGAGCCCCACATGTTTCATTGCACAGAGGGCGCGGCTACCGGCCAATGAGGCGCCTATTGCGACCTCCAGAGAGACTTTTTCGTTGATCGACCACTCCGAATAGATCTCCGGGAGTTGGGAGGCGTACTCAAGAATCTCGGTAGACGGAGTACCGGGGTAGGCGGCCGCCACTCGGCAACCGGCTTCCCAGGCACCACGGGCCACGGCTTCATTGCCGGACATAAAGCATCGTTCAGCTTTTGGAAGAGGGGTTACTGCGCTCATGGGTTGGATCCTGTTAACTCGTCTGGCTATAACTGAGATTGAGTTTACGTTAACGTAAAGGTAAGTGTAACCCGGATTTTGCAATCCAAACACCCCAAGTGTAGAGATTTCCCCTGTAGGCGCGACTTCAGTCGCGAAAGAAATTGGCACATTGCTAGGATTTGCTGCCTCTCACTCCCCGTAGGAGCGGCGCCCCCGCCGCGATGAACGTCGCACAATCCGTGCAAAACCCCATCGCCTTGAGGGCGGGGCTCCTACGTGAATGTTTTTCACAACCAGAGAAAAGATCTACTTTCGATGATCGATCACCCGTACCGCTTTCCCCTGAGAACGGGGTACCTCACCCACCCCTTTCACCTTCACAGCGCAGCTGACGCCGATAAACTCTTTAATATCCCGCACCAGCTTTTTCGCTACCTGATTACGGGTATCTTCGGACTGCTCCATCAGTGGAGGGCTCGCCTCTACATTGACCAGCAGGGTATCCATGGTTCCTTCGCGGAACACTTCCAGCTGATAGAAGGGTGAGAGGGTTTCGGTCTGCATCAGGATCGCCTCCACCTGGGAGGGGTAGACGTTGACACCACGAATGATCAGCATGTCGTCACTACGGCCGGTGATGCGGCGCATACGCACATGGGTACGGCCACATTTGCACGGTGCGGGATCAAGCACCGAGATATCGCGGGTGCGGTAGCGGATGATGGGAAAAGCCTCTTTGGTTAGCGAAGTGAAGACGATCTCCCCCTCCTCGCCATAGGGGAGGGGCTTGCCGGTGTCGAGATCAACACACTCCACCAGAAAATGGTCCTCCCAGATATGCAGGCCGTTTTTCGCCTCGATACACTCACTGCTGACACCCGGCCCCATCACCTCGGAGAGGCCGTAGATATCGATGGCATCGATACCGAGGCGTGCTTCAATTTCGTGGCGCATCTCTTCGGTCCAGGGCTCGGCACCGTGAATACCCACCTTGAGCGGAAGCTTGCGCACATCGATCCCCATCGCATCCGCCTCTTCGGCAATATTAAGGGCGTAGGAGGGGGTGCAACTGATGGCGGTAGGGGCGAAGTCCTGCATCAGCATCAGCTGCTTACGGGTCTGTCCTCCAGACATGGGGGTAACCATCACTCCCAGCTCCTCAGCACCATAATGGAGACCGAGCCCACCCGTGAAGAGGCCGTAGCCGTAGGCGTTCTGCAGTCGATCACCACTACGCAGGCCGGAGCTGGCTAGACAGCGGGCCACCAGTTCGGCCCAGTGCTTAATATCGCGTTTGGTGTAGCCCACCACGGTAGGCTTGCCGGTGGTTCCTGATGAGGCGTGTACCCGCACCACCTGATCGGTGGGTACGGCAAACATACCAAATGGGTAGTTCTCGCGTAGATGCTCTTTCTTGGTGTAGGGCAACAGCTGAACATCGGCCAGTGTTTTGATGTGATCCGGCTTGAGCTGAAGCTCATCCATCGCCGTCCGATAGTGCTTTACCGTATGGTAACAGCGCTCCACCGTTGCTTTCAGGCGCACCAGCTGCAGCGCTTCAAGATCTTCCCTGGGCATGGTCTCAATATCGGTGTGCAGGATCATGGTGCAGCCTCTTCTTGGTTTGTGTTCATCCAGTCGGATAGTTCGTCGGAGCGACGGAATACATTGCCTGTAAAAAGTCCCACAAGGCGGTCGTCACCAGTGCGGATCTCAATGGTATAGAGTCCGGTTCTACCACTCAGGCTCTCTTCCCGGGCTATTGCTGTCAGCCGGTCACCCTCCCGGCTGGCGGCGGGATAGTTGATTTGAGCCGACAGGGCGACAGCCACACGGCCATGTGAGTTGGACGCAACAGCAAAGGCAAAGTCGGCGAGTGAGAAGGTGACACCACCATGAGTGATGCCAACAGAGTTGAGCATATCGCCAGTGATAGTGAGGGAGGCGCGGCTATAGCCAGGCTTCACCTCATCAAGTTTGATGCCCAGCAGATTAGCGTAGCGATCCTCTGCCTGCATCCATTCGCCGATAGCTTCGGCTTGTTGCTGTTCTTTAGTCATATGCAGATTATTCTAATCTTGCTTGCCCTTGGGCTCCAGCGGTTATGCTGCTTTACATCATTATTCCATCATCCTGGCGTAGGCCGGGTTCCAGAATTAAACTATCGTGATCAATTCCCTGGGTTCCCGCTTGCACCGAAAGGGTGGTGGGCATCAATTATAATATTGCTCTTTGAGTTCCGGGTGTTGCCTGCTAAAGCGCCGGGCACGCTTCTTGTAGCTTTCGGTAAAAATAAGGTAATTGTACCGGGCCCCGATCTTATTGTAGGAGTGGTCTCTCGGACCGCGATGAAACAACCACCCTGGTGCAACTATCCATCGCGCTTCGAGAAAGCGCTCCTACAGGGAAGTACGGCATAAAATATGCTCGACTCCTGGTAAAAACATCCCAAAAATAGGTATAGATGAATAGTTACAAAATAAGTATGTAACTCATTTACCAAATACCTGTTCTACATGCTCATCAACTCCCTCTTTAGCGCAAAAAGAGAAAAAAGAGAGGACACCCACCACTAACACCACGAAAACAATGCCAGCCATCGGTAGAGTAAACAGATGATTTCAGACAGGATGGCTTGGTTGAATGGTTCTGGGGTCAAAAAAAGAGAGGACACCCACCACTAACACCACGAAAACAATGCCAGCCATC
>JBEVXV010001089.1:0-3931 GCA_040505915.1 Sedimenticola sp.
ATGGCAAGAAATGGGGGAACAGAAACTACCAACAAAAATGTCCATCGGTGTAATAAAAGAAAGAAACATAAAACCAACAATACCCCGATGTAAACATATGTACTTAAAGCCGCTGTCACATAGTAGCGAATAGAGGTTACGTATGCTTAGCGTACTGATTTTTTTCTCGAAATTTGGCAAAGTGCAGATACGCACACATTCGCGGCCAAAATCTGTTTTTGTTAGCGAACTGCCGACGAATAAGACGAATGACCAAGGAATGTTGAGCGTATAACTAGCGTCCATAGTAACGAATAACAGCGCATGCCCATCGTCCATACAACGAATTCTGAGCGTGCGCAACGAATGACCAACGAATACCGAACGTATGCCTAGCGCGATGCGGCCGATCAGGTGTTGATGAACGGTCATAATATGTTGATTCCGCAGTCTCTGAGGATCCTTCATCTATATATCCCTGTCACACTGTTGCGAATAGAGCTACCGTGTGCCCGCCGTTCTGTGAAATTTGGTTGTACGTTCGTGTACGTTGTCATTCGTTCGTGACACGTTTGGCACACGTTGTATTCGTTAGTGATTCGTAGGGGTTCGCAGAGGTTCGCTGTGGTCTCAGATTTTTTTTGAACATGTTCAAACTTTTCAGCGTGTGACAACGTACTGATGATACGCTATGTATACGCGGAGCATTCGCTGTGTGAACGTTTCGTACGTTGGGTATAGGTTGGGTGTAGGTTGATTCTTCGTCCGCTGTTCGTCTATATACGTCCAACCCATTTGGAAGGTTGTCATAGCGAACGCCCCAACGTATACATAGCGTTTGTCTAACGAATGGCTAACGAATGCCCAACGAATACACAGCGTATTCTGACGTACACCAACTTTCGCCAGCCGTCCATCTAACGTGCATGACGATTGACTACCGATAAAGTAGCAAACGAATGACAGCGCGTGCGTAGCGGCCATCCAACTAATGCCGAGCGTAAGGAACGACTGCTCAACGTATGCTTAGCGTGTTACGGCCAGTCACGTGGCGTGTCTCCGGTCACCCATAAATACGGTCTGCGTCGTCACACTTCACTACATACACATTCATACATACATGTATACATACATAAATAGTTACATACATACATACACTTCACTGACAAACACCATACAGTCAACATTCCAGTTCATTTCACCATGCCTCCCAAGTGTCCTGATGGCAAGAAGGGGAAGAAGCAGCCTACCAAGAAGCAGCCAGCCAAGTCGGCAGCCAAGAAAAGAGGCCGGGCAGCCAAATCTGTATCCACAGCCCAGGCTGCATCACCTCCCCGTGAATCATCACCTCCACTCACCCCTGGCCGGACAGACCAAAGGCAGACTCCAGATTCACCCAGATCGCCAAACCCACCACAACCTCCGTTGAATCCACATACCGCGCCCAGGTCCAGGAGGATGGCAGCAACAGCCACATCATCCGATACCTCTGACCACGGGTCCCATCGCAGTATCTCCAACCAAAGCGGAAGTGCGACATCCTCCGTCACCTCCAATATCTCCCATCCTGGTCCGAAGAAGAAGAAGAAGAGAGCAAATCGCCGGGAGTGCCACATCCCCCACAACCAAGAGGACGCCCTGGTAGACTGGGTGAGAGAGCACGAGTGCCTCTGGGACTCCAAGCAGTCCGACTACCGGTTGAAGACGAAAAAGGACCGCCTGTGGCAGGAGAAGTCTGAGGAGCTGGGATTTAGTGGTAAGTATCATGAAATATTCTGTACCTGTTTTTAATGATTTTGCATTATTATTGTATCCCCCGTTGGAAACTCGGGGGATATTATATGGATTTGACGTCGTCACGCCGCCGCCGCCGTGTCCGCGTCCACCGCAGACACGTTCGTGTCCGGAGCATAACTGCAATACCGTATGGAATATTTTAACGAAACTTCACCAATGCATAGATGGCGACTGAAAGGTGTGTCGTGCACATGACCCTCGCATCAGTAATTTCGGAGTTATCTATGTTTGTTAATTTTTCGGTCAAATTTTATGTTTAACATAACTCGAATTCCACTGACTGCCCAACACCTACTCTGCCTACTACATGTGTACCACCTACTGTTCACGAGTAGATAGGTTGCGGTGAGACACCCAAGGAGTAAGTGGTGGGCAAGTTTGGTAGACATAACCCCAGTAGTTGTTGAGAAATTGGTATGAAAATGCATGTAAACGCGTTTGCTTACCCTAATCTATTTTCAGCACAAAATGACATTGACCTTGGTGCGACAAACCCCACGTTGAACAGGCGCCTTTCGCTGATTGATATGAATGTGCATACCAAATATTATGGAAATCGGAAAATCTGTTTGAAACTTATTTGCAAAACAAAAACGTGACGGACGCACGGACGGACAAGGGTAATCATAAATTCCCTCTCCACTACCGTGGTGGGGCATAAAAAGCACACATTTTGTAATTTACGCCATTTTATTTTGCATATTCAGTGGAGTCTTTTTAAAGGGAGGTATAATGGTAATGGGCATTTCTCCGGTGCGACTTCAAGAACTTTTGCGATTTTAGTGTGTAAACGGCGCAGACAGAGAGACAGACTTACTGCACCATTTAATTCCTTTCAACTCTACTTAGTTTAGCCAGGATTCAGAATACATCAACTGGCTAAGCTAAGGGCGATAATCGAAAGCAAATGGCGAAAAATCATAAAATGTCGCTTTTCATGAGTTTACATGTCGAAATGATGTAAACAGAGTAGCCATGAAGCTTTAGAAAGGTAATACGAGCTATATCAGAGTATTTTTCTCTCATTTCTCTCAAAATTATCAGTTTTGCGCCAACTTTAAAATACTAACTGGGCCCTCGCGGGCCCAGTTAGGAAATACGCATTTCGACAATGTTTTCATTATGACCGGCATTTCTTCTAAAAACGCGACATGCATCAATGGTATGCTAATAGGATGTTTATAGTAACAAAAGTGTTTTTATTCGAATCCAGACCGGTGTCCAAACCATTATACCTCCCTTTAACCTATAATCATTTAACTTATTAATGTTTCTTATTTTCTATTTTCAGTTAATCTCCTCCAAACCTGGTTCCGGAGCCTCCGGGACATATTCACCAAACTGGACAAGGGGAAGTCGGGCGACGGAGGTGTGATGACGGAGAGAGAGAAATGGACGAAGGACTCGTTTGCGTTCCTCCGGAAAATTGTTCGCCACCGCCCTCAGGCTGCTGGCAAAAGTGTAAGTATAATTTACATAATTATTTGTGAGAAAAAAACATGAAAATATTGTTTATTTTTTGTTACGTCCGCTAGCTGATATTGCGATATACTCGGCACATCGGCGTCTGTGCGTCTGTGCGTCCGTGCGTCCGCCTGAACGTTAACGTTTTTTAAAAGTAGAGTCCATCTCTCGTAGGGCGTGACATTGCGGGCAGTGGTCATCATTTTACCAATGCATTTTACATGTGTGTCCATAATTTTTATTTCACTGGACACATTTTCACACAAAAAAAAATATACATTGTATTTTACCTCCCCACAACTGCCACCACTTTTTAACCCCCGACCGAAGGAAGTCGGGGGTTTTGGCGATCGCCCCTGCGTGTGTCTGTCTGTCTGTCTGTCTGTCTGTCTGGCGTTTGTCTGTAGACAGATCACTTACAAATCATCGAAACGAACTGATAACTCGAATGTCTTTTGTCCGATCATCACGATACTTCGCATGTCGCGCGGTGCTAAAAATAGATTGGTTATTGCACAAAACGATTACAAATAATCGAAACAAACTTCACAACTGGAATATCTTTTGTCCGATCATGACGATACTTCGCATGTACATTTTTGTTTGTTTTTTTACTACACCCCACCCCCCCCCACAAAAACAAATACAAATATGTTTTTTCTATTCACTTAGCCGTTTAGTTAAAACAAAT
>JBEVXV010001090.1:0-4948 GCA_040505915.1 Sedimenticola sp.
GTAAAATTAAGGCGATGTTTGCGTAATGTAGGCTTATTTAAACGAGGATTATTTAAACGAAAATATATTTTTTCGATCCGTATTTAGCCGACAGTTTGTATGTTTACATGGGAGCGGTTGTTGGACTGTTGCCATAGAAGTACAGAATATTTATATAAAATTAAGATGTACATGTATGTTTCTTAGTTGTGATTAATTCTATTTCGTTTAAAAATTAAATTCGTCTATAAACGAGATGTGAGCCCCGCGCATGCGCATCAGTGTGCTTAGCGTATCCGCTAGAGAAAAAACGTGTGTTGAACGCAGTTCAAGATAAATCACGAATCCTGTTCATTTGTACGTGGTACAGGTAGTTAGAACAGGTAAAAATACTTTGTTGATAGTTTACGTATAAAGTTGTATACGTGTTTCGTCCCGTTGTACGTGGTACGACTTCATATAGGGACGTTTGTCGTGTGCACGCAGTGCGCAAAATTGACAGAAATCATCAAAATGGCGGAAAAACCGCAAAATAGCGGCGGTTTGGTGGCAGATAAGGTAGATAAGAGCGCCGCCAGTGCTTCAAAAGCCAAATCCGCGAGTGCTATCTCCGCCGGTAAACGATTATCATCTCGTATGGCGAAAGAAACGGTTATTTCGAGCGAAAAATTAGTCGCGAAAACCGACGACAAAACAAAACAAAAAGTTTCGCCCAGTACTAGCAGTACTAGTAAAAAACATGATGATGAAATGTTGAACATATTGAGAGCTGTTAAAGCTTCACAAGAAAAAATGGAAGAGAGACTGGTGGCTCTTGAAGAGCCAGGTGAATTGGATTACTATGACGAAAATTACGAATACGATGATGATGAAGTGGTGGAGCCACAAAATAAGAGACAAAGAGTGGACGAGTGTGAATCGCCTAGTTGTGAATCAAACAACAGTCGTTTTGCGTCATTATCCAAACGTTTTAAGGCGGTCGAGCCTGTGTGTGCCGGGGTTGATTCAATCTTGGCAGATACCGTCACGGATCTTTTCCGCAAGGGTATGGACGACGACCAATATGAGCAGCTGGTTCGGGATGAATTTACACCTCGGCCAGACAATTGTGACGGTCTAGTCACAGTGAAAACAAATAAATTTGTTTGGGACTTTATGTCGAGCACAGCTCGTTCTAATGACAAAAAACTGCAGAATTGTGCAACCTCTGTAGTCAAGGCAGGTGTTGTAGTGACTAACATGGTGAATAAGGTCGCGGCGATTGAGAAATCACTGGACGATGCTGGACATGGTGATTTAGTCGACTGGAGTACAGTGTTTGACGGTTGCAATGACACATTGGCTTTGTTGGGGCATGCCAATCGTCAAATAAATCTAACACGTAGAGACTTCATTAAGCCTGAACTTGACAGCGTGTATGTCCCTTTGTGCTCCCATTCTGAACCTTACACTACAGAGTTGTTCGGTGACGACGTCGCCAAACGAGCAAAGGAGATTGAAGACTCGCACAAAATGGGTAATAAAATACAAAAAGGTCTCAGTCGTGCAGTGTTCAGCAGCTATCGGGGCCGGCCCAGTAGACGGGGGCGTGGCCGTTGGTTCAGAGGGTCCAGGGGACGCGGCGGCGCATCCCGTGGTGACTATCATGGCTCCTCATCGGGGTACTACGAGAACCGAAAAAACTCGCAGAGTCGGGGGCCTCCGCAGAGGGGTGCATACCCCCGACATTAAATGAGGTGAGTGATAGTTTTACAGCAGGTAGATTGGAAAATTTTGTTCATGAATGGCAAAAACTTACGTCAGATAAAAATATTCTAGACATTGTGCAACACTGTCATTTAGAGATCAATGAAGATCTCGTACCTGATCAAACAAAATTAATTCCACAACATTTTAATGGACATGAAATTTTGATAATTGATGAACAAATTGGAAAATTGCTAAAGCAGAAGGTCATTGCTCAAGTGGAATACACTGATGGCCAGTTCATATCGCCGATCTTCGTAAGGTTGAAGAAAAATGGAGACTATCGGCTCATTTTAAACTTGAAAAAATTCAACGAATGTATTCCATACCATCATTTTAAGATGGAAACGTTTGAAATGGCATTAAATTTGATTTCAAAAGGAATGTATCTAGCTTCCATAGATATAAAGTCTGCATACTATTCGGTCCGAATAGCTAAAGAACACCAACCATATTTACGGTTTATGTGGCGTGGGAAAATTTTCCAGTTTACATGTCTTGCAAATGGCGTAGCAAGTGGTCCTCGTTTGTTCACAAAGTTGATGAAGCCAGTTTTCTCAAAACTGCGATCTAATGGTTTTGTCAGTACAGGATTTATTGACGATAGTCTGTTGGCGGGTTTGACATACCAAGAGTGTTTATACAATGTGCGTCAAACTCGAAATTTACTGGTAAAACTGGGTTTCATTATAAATGAGGAAAAATCTGTAGTGACCCCTACCAAAACACTCCCATATTTAGGTAATATCATTGATTCAGATAAAATGATTGTGTATCTCCCTCGGGAGAAAAAAGAAAATATTTCAAAGGAATGCCATACGTTGCTAATGGCAACAGAAGCCACTATTCGTGCAGTGGCCAGAGTTATTGGTCTGTTAGTATCTACATTTTCGGCTGTAGAACATGGTAAATTGTTTTACAGAAATTTGGAAAGGTCAAAAACATTGGCATTGAAAAAGAGTCTGGGAAATTTCGACTCAATGATGATTATTTCAGACAGTATGAAATCCGAGTTAAAGTGGTGGTACTGTAACATTCACGACCAATGTAGGCACATTGATCAAAGCACCCCTGATATTACAATCCAAACAGACAGTAGTACTCTGGGTTGGGGATTAGTTTTTCAACAGACACAAGTAGGTGGTCGTTGGACCACAGAAGAAAAGCTAAACCACATTAATGTTCTGGAAATGATGGCAATTTTCTTTGCGCTCAAGGCTTTATCAAGTCAAATTGTTAATAGACATGTCCGAGTGTTGTCAGACTCCTCAACGGCAGTGTGCTATGTGAACAATATGGGGGGTAAGTCAGTAGAATGCAACAAAATCAGTAAGAAAATTTGGTTATGGTGCATTGAAAACAATGTTTGGGTTTCATGTGCACATATACCAGGCAAAAGCAATGAGGCTGATACTCCGTCGCGAAAATTCAATGACCAGTTAGAATGGGAATTGCATGACGATGTATTCTGGGACATTTGTGGCGTTTGGCAAAAGCCAAGCATTGATCTATTTGCCTCTAGGTTAAACCATAAAGTAGACATATATTGTGCATGGAACCTAGATCCGTTGGCAACATATATTGATGCGTTTTCCTTAAATTGGAAAATATTTGATTGTGTGTACATATTCTGTCCTTTCAGTCTACTGAGCAGGTGCATTCGCAAGATACAGAACGACCAGGCCCAAGCCGTCGTGATAGCGCCAATCTGGACGAATCAGCCGTGGTACCCGATGTTGACACGGATGTTGATCGACAATCCCCGTATTTTACCACACAGGAAAAATCTGCTGTCTCTTCCGCATCTAAATCAAGTACACCCTCTCGCAGAGACGCTGGTTATGATGGCATGTCGAGTATCAGGGATAAATTCAGAGACAGTGGTTTTTCAAAGCAGACAACCAAAATACTCATGGCCTCCTGGAGAACGACAACAAAACGGGAGTATGACGTCTATATTAAAAAATGGTTTCAGTTCTGTTGTGAACGGGAGATTGATTCAGTTTCACCATCTGTGACGGACATCATCAATTTCCTGACAAGTGAATATGAAAGAGGAATGTCTTACAGCTCACTAAATTGTGCTAGATCGGCTCTTTCTGCATTAGGAATAAGAATAGAGCAGTTTATGGCTGGTACCCATCCATTAGTCGTCAGATTCCTGAGAGGCGTATTCAATTTGAGGCCTCCAGTTCCACATAATTCTAAAATCTGGGATGTGGATCAGGTCTTGAAGTATCTTAGGAAGCTATCACCAGTGAAACATTTGTCATTGAAAGATTTGACACTAAAATTAACCATGCTTCTGTGTCTTGTGAATGCAGCACGTGTACAGACTGTATATAAGTTACTGTTTATCGATTTGCAAAAGTTGAAAAGTTGTTTTGTGTTAAAGTTAGATGGTTCAATTAAACAGACCCGTCCGGGTCATTTATTATCACATGTTACTTTGCGAGCATATCCGCCAGACAGGCGGCTGTGCATTTATTTTGTTCTCAAGGAGTATTTGAAGCGTACAAAACTGTTAAGGAATAAACAGGAGAAAAAACTTCTCATTAGTTATGTGAAACCGCATGCAGCGGTTACAAAAGATACTGTTGCGAGATGGGTGAAAGTGATTATGATTCGCTCTGGAATAAATGTTGGAGTGTTCGGTGCCCACAGTGTAAGAGCAGCAGTATGTTCAAAAGCAAGTCAGAAGTGCGTTCCGATCAGTGACATCATGAAGAAGGCAGGGTGGACGCAGGAATCCACGTTTACACGATTCTACAAGAAGGATATCATGAAGGATGGAGAGCAGACTTTCTCCAATGCAGTGTTGAAGATCTAACGGTGAGGGCATTTAAATTGCTGTACGTGTATATATAAAATTTGTTTTATATATACACCATTCTTGTTTTTCGCCTATTATTGAGGCTTTAAAGTCTCGTTTATAGACGAATTTAATTTTTAAACGAAATAGAATTAAAAAATTAAACGAAACTTACCTTGTAAGGTGAAGTTCAATTGTAATTCTATGAGTTTAAATAGAATTAAAGAGTCTTTAAACGAGATGTGAGCCCCGCGCATGCGCATCAGTCTTTAAAGATGTTTTTTGCCATTATTAGATATTTTGAAACCAAATATTTTATATAATTTTACACATGGTTTCCACTTATATGCTGCTGTCTTTAAACGTCAAATTTTGAAATAATCCAACCCTCGATTGTAGGGTGGGCGGGAG
>JBEVXV010001091.1:0-4803 GCA_040505915.1 Sedimenticola sp.
TCTTCCTTGTTCACCTTTGGCTTTCTGTCAAGTTTCGGACAGTTGCGTCGAAAGTGAGACGCTGAGCCACAGTTGAAACAAGTTCTATCCATGTTCTGCGTTGTGCGACCGACATTACCTACGTCATACGAGGCTTTCCTCGACTGTGATTGTCGGTTCTGTTTTAATTCGCCCTGCATCCGCTGAAGCTGTTCCGCCAAACGATCTACAGTAGACTGTAATCGCTCTAAACCAGGATCGACAGCTTTCTTTTCAATGGAATCGTGTGTGGCCATGTCTACTGAGCTCATTATGCCTTGGCCTGTTAGTCTTGCTTTTTCTGCCCTTTGAAAAGCTTCTAATTCTACCGCATGGCGTACTGCGTCGTTAAGATTATTAGGCCTGGCCTGTTTCACCCTCAAACGCATGTCCATGCTTATGAGCGAGTCAACAAATTGCTCCTTAGCAAGAGTTTCTTTGAGGTCGGCTGGTGCTGATGGATAAGCCATGTTCGTAAGCCTTCGTATGTCTTGTCCCAATTCTGACAAGGATTCAGAGGCTTTCTGGCGCCGCTCCCGCAACTGAACCCTATACAGTTCGGTCTGATTGGGAGGCGCAAACCGCTCCCCTATCGCTTTCACAAGCGAGTTGTAATCTTTGGTTCTCTCCGACAAGTTCCCAAAGACACCTTGAGCTTGTCCTCGTAGAGAGACTGCAAGGTACAGACCTTTGTCAACGTAGCTCCATCCGTTTATTTCCGAACAAGTCTCAAAATGAGCTTTGTAATCTAACCAGGAGCTGGTTCCATCATATGCTGCAGCCTTGACCATCGTGGTTCTGCTGGAGCCTGGGCGTTTACGAACTGTAACATTATCCTCGATCAGTGGCTCTGAATGAGCGCCCTGAGGCATATCATCAGACCTCGTCTTATGTTTAGCTGGAGATGGAAATCCAGTTTTGACGCACGTTCTGTGGTCGTCCTGTGTTTGCAGGTCCTCAATCTGGCGATTTATATTTACCATCTCAAGCTGCATCTTCAGGTTGTCATTCTCGCGCTCCAACCTCTCCATGTGCTCCAATATCCTATCCATATCTCTGGAGCTCGTTGGTGTAGCCATCTTCAATGTGTTGTGGGTCCAAACACAGTTTCCTAGTGTATCCCACCGCTGCCACCAGTTGTAACGTTCCGGCCGGCGGCGCTTCGCGGTTGTCGTTTGTTGCCGAGGGGCTTCTCTGCCGCTCAGCAAGTATAGGTATATTTGCTGCCACCAGTTGGAGCGTCTATATATAAATTTTCCTCAGCCTTCCTGGCTTTATGATTAGAACAAAATAACTGGCTATATGATTATGTACAATGCCACAAATAATCAACAATAATCACAAAAAGTACAGGCGTTCCAACGATCCTAACAAGACCCACTGCGTGTGTCTCAACTTCCCAGGCTTACACCAACTCGAGCCTCACTGAGGCCGTGCTTCGGGAGAACAAGCTTCGATGAGGCTATACCTCGGTAAGCTTCTATAGACTGTGTGCCTTACTTGGACACGCTTTGCTGGGACTTGGCCTCTATAGGCCAAACTTCACTGAGGCTAGGCTTCAGTAAGGCAAGCTTCACTGAGGCCAGGCTTCAATAGGACAAGCTGCTCTGAGGCTATGCCTAAAGAAGTCAGCACTGACGGGGCGACGCTCTGGCGCCCAAGATTACTATCTATATATGTCCTCAAATCCGGATCGACTATACTTGGACCAACTACTGGAGGAAGCGAGGCTTCTCACCAGTATATACCTATGAGCCCTGCAATGAAGCTCGGCTTCAAAGCTGCCGGCGGCTCTACCCAGTAATCTTTATATCAACAGGCTGCCGTTACCCGAGAACTTCGGAGCTTGATAAGTTGTCCCACTCTGGATACAGCGAGGCTGCCTCCAGATGGTTGTACTGCAGCTCCTGCCCAAAGTTTCAGCAAACCCAACACAGCTACTTACTTAAATATCTGACGATGTTGTCTGTCCCGTGTCCAAAATTGTTCTCCCCGTTTTCTAGCAGAAAACATGCTTATATACCCGACCTAGTAACGCCACCTAGCGGATTTTCCGATAATGGCCGAACACCGACGAGCCATTCCGAATATACAGGCGCTTGCTGACTGATACGTCCAAATGCATGTATATACATGTTAATAAGCGTCTAGGTGCATGACAAATGATCGCTTTAATTAAAACATGATCAAAGAGTATAATACTACCTACACAGACAGGGTTTAACTATTTGACAATGGTGTTGTTTACTATGTGAGAAATAGAATCAAATTCGTCCATACTAACCAATAATCGCTGGTGATAAAAGAATGTTTACTCTGTTTGTGGTTCTATTGATTTCAAAGCAAATGGCGACATATCAAGGGAGGTAATACTAGGGTCTACAGGTATAAATCCACTACATTCATTACATTACCCACGCCTTCGATTAGCTTGCGTCCTCGCAATAACGTGATGTATGAACTCAAACAAGGTTAATAACGGTACATGTAATACATCTTAATGGAACAGAATAACACATCCTTACTCTTCCTGAGTAATCAGTACATGTTAATACAATAAAATATAATAATAACAAAAAAAATACATGTCAACAGTTGCACTCGAACCGATGCCATCGGTCAGCTTGTTTGAAAGTTCATAGGCTATTAGATCAAATACTACTCAGTATTGAAGTCTAGGACCATCTTTCCCTCTTCGGAAACTTTGATGTTGATGTCTGACAGGCGAACTGTACCTGTCTCCACATAGTCACCCAAGTTAAAAGAACATGGTGCAAGACGCTTGGACGCTGCACATCCCATAGTTGCCTCAAAACATGTCTCTCCTTCGTCCTCCACTTTTATGCTTTGATGTTTTCTGTTCACGTCTGTGATCTGCGAGAGAGATACCTGAATGTGGCGTCTCCGCTTATCCTTGTCGGACACATCGTCAATCCTTTTCTTCTTGTTACTTCCGGACGCATCAGGAGATTTTCGCGCGGGCGTGATTATCGTTGGTTGTGTCCTTTTCCTGATAATACGGCCCGCGAGAATCGATTCCTCCGTGACTTGTGGACTACCCCTTTCTCTGCTACTATCAATGTCCGAGTCCTGCCTTATTTCGTGTTGGCTGCTAACTATCTCTTCAGCGCCTTTACGTGTCGAATCGAGTGCTTCGGCCTCGCTACCACTCCCGGAATCTTCCCCCATATTAATGTCTGGTTCACTGTCCCATTCGCTATCGCCATCAGACTCAGATCTACTAGCGGCGGTCTCTGTTGCCGGTTTCATACTACCAGAGTCGCTAGTGACTACACACTGTTTCTTAGTTGAAGGGAGCATCGGTGACGCCTTCTTGGGAATAAAGACTGTAGGTTTCAGGTGCACTCTCCTTAGGTGTTGCATATAGTACTTCCTTGTACTGAATGTTTTCTTGCACTGAATACACCCAGTGGCACTTAACACACACACTTTCACGTGGAACTCGAAGTCTTCCTGACTGGTGAACTCTTTCTGGCATTTATCGCATGTCCTCTTTCTAGGAGTGTTCTTTGTCTTCGCCATGACTCGTCTCCTGGAATGAGAAAGAGAAAGAATATAATCTTTCATCCACAGAGGCTTCCGCCTAAGTCTTTTATCAGAACCAAAGTCTACCTCATACTCCGGGTCATCGTGTGTCTCCTCTGGCTCCTCTCTTGGGACCTCCGTACTGGCGTCTTCTCTGGGTAAAACCTGTGACTTACATTTCCGCATGCGATCGCAGTGGATGACTTGGATGTTGCCGGAACGAGCACAGTTTACCTTGTAGAGAACGTTCGATAACTTCTCTTTTACCTCATATGGTCCCCGCCAATATGAAGTAAACTTTGGTGAACATCCGACTCGTTTAACTGGAAAATATACGTAAACTTTTTCACCTACCTCGAAAGTTTCGTATGAGAGCTTCCTGTCATGGTATTTCTTCTGCCTTCTTATGGCCTGACCGGTATACTGTCTTACCGTAGCATGTGCTGTCTGTAAGCTTTCCTGGAGTTCCCAGACCCACTGATTCACTGGAATAGATTTAATGCTCGAAGGCATTTCGTATATTAGATCTAGGGGAGTCGTTGTTTCTCTTCCCAGCATGCACCTATTTGGTGTGAATCCCATAGTCTCGTGCTCTGAAGAGCGATAGGCCATCATGACAAGTTGGAGATGTTCATCCCAATCTGTGTGATGGTCGTTGACATAAGCGCTCAACATAGACACCAATGTCTTATTAAAGCGCTCCACCATACCATCCGACATTGCATGGTATGGGGTCGTCCTAGTCTTCTCTATTTGCAGAAGACTGCACATTTCCAAGAAGAGCTTCCCTTCGAATTGTAATCCCTGATCGGAGTGAATTCTACGAGGCACTCCAAACCTTGAGACTACTTGTTCTATGAGCACTGTAGCGACTGTTGTTGCTTCTATATTGGGTATGGCATGGCTTTCCGTCCATTTAGTAAAGTAGTCCCCGATAACTACAATGTATTGGTGTCCACGTTCAGTCTTTGGAAGCGGTCCGAGGATGTCAATGGCTATCCTCTCCATGGGATATCCGCTTCTTACTATTTCCATTGGTGCTCGTTTCGTCCGGATCGGGTTCTTACGTCGGACGCATCTTTCGCACCCACTGACGTATATGCCGACATCATTTTGCATTCCAGGCCAGTAATAACGCTGCTTGATGCGTCTCAGTGTTTTCTTGACACCGAGGTGACCTGAAGCTTTGATATCATGGGAATACCGAAGTATCTCCCTTCGACTGGTTAGTGGCACTAT
>JBEVXV010001092.1:0-4038 GCA_040505915.1 Sedimenticola sp.
ATCCATTTTTTACAATATTTTGGCTTATATTAACAGAAGATAATAACAAACAGTGCAGATCCCGATGATCTCATCTGGATCTACACTGTTTGCAAACAATGGTCTGTGTGGTTAAAAGGCTAAAAGGTTGCTCCCTGTCAGTAGACTTTTCTCGTTAGTGCACTAAGCAATGTTCGTGAAATAGACCACTGGTCAGCTCAATCATTAGAACGATGGAACGGTAATCTAGAGGTCCCAGATTCGTGTCCCAGATTAGGATGCAATTTTCCCTATTACATACATGTACTCATGTTGTGCAGTTGTTTCGATGGCTTGGGTTCAGGGCTCAAAAAATTTCTCATTTGTCACTTGTCCTACTGGACGAGTGATCCCGGAATTCCACTCGTCCAGATGGGACTTCCACTTGTCCCATATATGTTTTTCAGAAATCATTAATTGTCATTATGTATCATACCTGACAATGTAATAGACTAAGAGCTCAGCATATACTCACAATGTACTTTAATATCTGAATTTCATTTAAAAATACAAATAATGAACATTAATGAAGATTAACACACTTTTCATTTAGACGAATAATACGTGTCCTCGTGACTTAGGCCTATATTCACAGCAAACACTTGACACACCACTTCATATATTATTATTCCAAGCCTACTTAATGCCAATAATGGTATAAATGTAGCAATCACTTCACCATGTGTAGTCAAGGTCGTTCGTAACTTAGACGATTTGTATTATTGTGGAAAATCATCTCACCAAGAACCATGACTATACAGTAACAGGGTTAAATAATTATGACAGTTATTCGATTAAATATGCTTAAAATGTGGAGTGGAGTGTCGAGTGTTGATTGTGAATATAGCCATTAGTCCTACATCACACGGTCACCGTGAGTGATCTAAAGTGATACACAGTCAACTGTCATGCAGTTAGTCAGCATCAATACTGTCACCCTCAGCTTCTGCACTACTGGCCATCATCTTTGGTTTCTTTGGCCTTGGCCCCGGGCACAAATGCCCACTAGTATGCCTGGTACCTTTTCCGGCATTCAACCAGTGGACAATACTTTGGGTCGGTTTGTAGTCCTCCAGAGACATGCCGTCGAGGTTGATGCGCATGAGACTCGAGACGGTGCTTTGTTTAAGTGACGTTCTGGAATCTGTTTTGATCTGATTCATCTTGCTGAATCCTCGTTCGCACTCGGCGGTAGTGGGGGAAATTGTCAACATGATTTTCACGAGGGGGAGAATGTTCTTCAGGTGGTCAACGTCCTGATTCCCCAAAACACTTTCATATGCATCGACAACTGGTCTGTTAACATTTCTGGAAATGTACATTTTCAGATCGAGCCACTCATCTGATCCTGATTCCCTTTCTGCATCAGTTAGCAATGGAGCGTAAATTGTGAACAGTTTATCAATGCTGTCGTCACCGAATGTGCTGAACTCTTCCGGGCTAGTATCCTTATTTGGCCAAATATGGAAGTCGAACGCATTGAACAACGAGTGTGGCTCGCCTTCCAAATGCTTGGTAAACCTTTCTTCCAAGAATGTCTCAGCTGCAGTCAGAAGTTCATTGATGTCTGCTTTGACCCGACCAGATGTGTCATTCTGTAGTCTAGTTTGCTTGTGGGTCATCGGCTTACCCCTGAATTCTCCGTTTTCACTCTCCTTCAGGAAGTTCTTCAAGAATTTGCCTCTCCTTAATTTCATACTACTAACCTTGTCCTTCAATTCACATACTCTCTTTCCTACTTCACAGATAAGGGCTTTTTTCTGCTGGAACAGAATGGACACTTCTGATATTACATTGGTCCAGTCGAGCATGAAATGTAGAAATGTTAGAAATCGTTCCGTTTTCATTTCATTCAGGTAGTTTCTGGCTTTGTTGGCGACGTCCGAGTTACCTCCCGATGTTATCTCCTGAAGATGCACCAGAGTAATGTCGTAGTTGTCAAGTAGAGCTTTTAGGGCTCTGTTCTGGCTGGCCACCCACCGTATCTGCTGCACCCCTCCGTAGTGTTTCAGCTCTTGATCAAGTGTCATAGCTATATTGTATAGTTCCCGTCTTCGTTTCGGTGAATAATAGTATAACTGGAATACACCTTTCAACACTCTCTCGAAATCAGCAAGGTAATCACATCCCTTCTTAGCATCACACACGGCAAGCTCCAAATTGTGTGCGATACAATGAACCACAGATACGTATTCGTCACACTTAGTATCACCATCTAAATGTTCATTTATATCGTCAAGTAGAAATTTTACAGCACCACCTTTCTTACCCAGATTTACAGAAGCCCCGTCTGTGTTAACGCCTACTAACTTTTCTGCTATAGAGTCCATACAGAGTCCTACAGAAGTTAATCCAGTCAGCCATCCAGCCTTCACACCCTTTGCATCACCATGTTCAAGATCGACAATTTCACATAATCTGGTTTTAAGCTCTCCATTCTCATCAACATAGCGTACATACACTAATTCTTGTTCAACTATCCCTTTATCCGTAGATCCGTCAGCGAGAATACATATGAATCTAGCACCTTTGATATTTTCTGTGGTTTCCTCTTTCAATACTTCGGCTGTACTCATACAAAAGTCTTTGCAAGCCATGTCGTTTTGATAGTTCTTACCTATGTCAACACCGTTTTTACTTTGGAGGCATAACAATCTTGGAAACTTCACAAAAGCTTCATTTTCTGTAGCTACGTAATATGCTGTATTGAATAGTTTCTCGTATACGACACTGTTCTTTTCATCAAGCTTCTTTATGCTTTTCGACAGCGGTGTTTCGATTGGATTTTGCAAAGCTCTTTTGTGTTCAACACATTTGACATGTTTAACACTTTTGTTGTGATATTTCAGTGTTTCCTTTCTATACTTGTCTCTGATTCCTTTAACTAATGACGCGTCCTTGTCCGAATAGTCCGGGAACTCTCTGCACACGTCACAGAAAAGCTCATCATTGTCAATTTTAGCCCAGGTATACTCTTCTAACCACGTTTCTTTGACAACCCGTTTTCGTTTTGCGTCATATTTCTTCTGATCTTGTTTTCTTTTCTCTGAATGTAGGAAATTGTTAGATTTGCAGACCATGATGGGTATCTGGCGAATATGCATTCAATGCTACTCGCTAACAAGCTGATCTAATTTAATGCCATATACATCGTGTTAGCGTGTAGCAAATTGGTATTTCGACACTAACTCTTTTCAATTGGTATAGACGCAGACCAATGTGATCATTCTTGGTATGCACAGTTGCTATTTTGTTTATCTAATCATTTGTAATAGCTGGGATAAGAAGTTATAACAGACTGACTGATTGTTCTTGAAATTGGGTCCGTTTTGACTTGGGACGTCTTGACTTCGAACAACAACAACAACAAAAAATAATTAACGCAAAAAAAGACAGAGAAAGTGTCGAAAGACCAGTGTCATATTTGAATCGCCAGATCTACCCATGGTAGCTTTGGATTTTGCTGCATCGAGTGACTGTGACTGCTTCTCGCTGTCACCGCCACCCTGTGCTGCAGCCGGTTTTAAATATCGCCGTATGTCCAGCTTTTCGGTAGACGACATTGTTGTTGTTGTTACTGTACTGCGAAATTTATGGCGCTTATTTTTCACATCACCCAGTGCGTATAATGCGAGCAGAAAAATGTGCACATGAAGCTTGCCGCGCCATGTCCGCACGGTAGCGGCTAAGCCGATTCAATTGAGAAAATCGGATGTCTTGTCAGCCTGTTTTGTTTTTTTGTTGAACATTTTAAAATAATCGATCCTGATATTTTCACTCGCCCGACTGGACGAGCGGCTCCCGATTTTCACTCGTCCAGATGGGAAAGTCACTCGTCAATACGAGCGGACGAGTGGATTTTTTGAGCCCTGATGATACATCTTTGACAGCAGACAAAATACACCGAGTTAGATGCTTATAAACTTTGGTCATAATAGAGGATATTTGTTTCTTTCAGTGTACGATCAAATTTTATTTCACCGAGTGAACACCCAGCATGATATTTTCACGAATGGGTGT
>JBEVXV010001092.1:4048-4346 GCA_040505915.1 Sedimenticola sp.
GCTCGTGATATATCTACTTACGACTGACCTCCAAGCAGTGATATATTCAGCAACAAATCACTGTGAGCACGAATATATTTCTTAAGTAAAGATATAAGTGAATGACCTTGGGTTAAGTTTATCAAACAGTAAAGATATAAGTGAAAGAGCTTTGGGTTGAGCAGGGGTGGGGCATCTTATGCAGAAGGAAGCAGGATGATGATATGAAGACGTCAGCCAAATATGGAAAAATTCTATGAAGGGAAATAGAAATGAGAAGGAATTTACAAAATGTTAAGTTTATTAAACAACAAAGAAA
>JBEVXV010001093.1:0-7228 GCA_040505915.1 Sedimenticola sp.
GCTGGCTGCTGCGGCGCTGGATGGTGGGGCGCAACTGTGGACCCGTGACAAGCGTTTGTATGGGCTAGCCGAAGAATTGGGGATGGCCTATACCCCTGCATAACGACATATACAAGTACCTCCAGCTATCACCCAATTTACCCCTGTCACCATGCGCAGTATCGTGGCTGAGACCGCCTAGGAACCTGTCCGGGAATAGAGAACCTACTGCGGGAAAGCCCTTTTGGCCCATTTTGCCGCTTCTCCCGGAAGAACCAGAATTCGAGTATGACCAGACGGCGAGCCGGTAGCCGGCCTAGTCCATATTTGATCCATCATGAGTATGTAAATCTGCGGGTCGCTTTGGGACCAGCATAGGGGGCAGGTCTTGTCATTTGCCTCCATCATTTTCTCTTCCTGCTTTTAAAGCAAAACAAGACACCCATCCATTGATATACAGAAATTGCCGCTCATAACCTGAGCATACTTGCCAGATAGTAGCTGAGTTTCAGATGTAATCGGGTAAGATAGAAAAGATGCTACGCATTATCCACACTGCCGATTGGCACCTGGGCCACACCCTGCATGGGGTCTCCCGCCACTATGAGCACGAAAAATTCCTCGACTGGCTGCTTGAGCAGATGGAAGAGCGACAGACTGATGCGCTTGTCGTTGCCGGTGATATCTTCGACTCCGCCAACCCGCCGACGGTGGCGCTCTCCCTCTTCTACCGTTTTCTGGTAGAGGCGAAGCGGCGACTGCCGACCGTTGATCTGGTACTGATTGGGGGTAATCATGACTCACCCTCCAGGCTGGAGGCTACCAGCCCCATTCTTGATGCGCTCGGTGTAACGGTAATCGGCGGTCTGGGCTCAACGGGTTCCGAAAAACCCGATTACCAGCGACTGCTGATCCCACTGAGCAACGCTGATGGAGCGACAGAGGCTTGGTGTCTGGCGATGCCATTTCTGCGTAATGCTGATCTCCCCAACCTGGATGATGAGACGGTAGACCCCTTTATCGAAGGGGTGCGTAGCCGTTATAACGATCTCCTGGCGCTGGCCCGTGAGTGCTGTAATGAGAAGCAGGGGCTGGTAGTGACCGGCCACTGCTATATGGTCGGTGGTGAACTCTCAGAGATGAGCGAGCGGCGGATACTCGGCGGCAATCAACACGCACTGCCGGTAAATATCTTTGGGGATGATATCGCCTATGCTGCCCTGGGCCATCTTCATCTTGCCCAGCGGGTGGCGGGAGATGAGCATATTCGCTACAGCGGCTCACCTATTCCCCTCTCTCTCAGCGAGATGAACTACCCTCATCAGCTAGTACTGCTTGAGATGGAGGAGGGTGCTGTTAAAGAGATCAAGCCTCTGAGGATTCCTCGGGAGGTGGAGATTCTGCGTATCCCCAAGGGGGGGGCGGCCCCCCTCAATGAGGTGGTCAAAGCGCTTACTGAACTACCACTTGATACTACTCTGCCTGCCTATGCCTACCCCTTTCTTGAAGTGCGGGTGTTGCTGGAGAAGCCGCAGCCGGGTCTGCGTCGGGAGATTGATGAAGCGATAGCTGATCTGCCTGTAAGGTTATTGAAAGTAACCTCCGAGTACACCGGTAGTGGTGGCATTCTGGCAGACAAGCAGCCGGAGACGCGCCTCGAAGAGTTGCAGCCGGAACAGGTCTTTCTCCAGTGTTATCAGCGCAGCCATGAAGCGCCACCATCAGCGCCACTTATGGGCTGTTTTCACCAGCTCCTTGAATCCGTTCAGAGCGAGGAGGGCTGATGCGTATTCTGGCGATACGCGGGAAGAATCTGGCCAGCCTTGCTGGTGAATTTGAGCTGGCACTGGAGCAGCCGCCACTGGCCCACGCCGGACTCTTTGTGATCACCGGCCATACCGGTGCTGGTAAAAGTACCCTTCTGGATGCCCTCTGTCTGGCGCTCTTTGACAGAATGCCAAGGCTGCCCACCGCTCATGGTGTCGCCATCGGTCGTGCCGATGAAGATGAGAAGTCGCGGATAAAGAGTAACGATGTTGGCTCCATCCTCCGTCGTGGTAGCGGCAGTGGCTTTGCCGAGGTCGATTTTCGCGCGAGTGACGGCAGGCAGTACCGCAGCCGCTGGGAGGTGAGACGTGCCCGCGGCAAGGCGGCGGGGCGACTGCAGCCCCAGACTCTTACCCTCACCGATCTGCTATCTGGTGAGGTGATCGGGGATAGAAAAGGCGAGACGCTAAAGGCGATCAGTGAACGGCTTGGTCTCACCTTTGACCAGTTCCGCCGCTCGGTCCTCCTCGCTCAAGGGGATTTTGCCGCCTTCCTCAAGGCCACTGCCAATGAGCGCTCCAGCCTGCTGGAACGGATTACCGGTACCGACCTCTACACCAAACTCTCCATGGCGGCCTATGAGCGAGCAGCATCGGAGACAACCGAATTGCGTGAGCTGGAGCATCGGCTTGAAGGTGTAGTTCCCCTGGGGGAGGAGGAAAGAGCGTTATTGGAGAGAGAGCAGCTACGGCTAGAGCAGGAGCAGAAACGGCAGCTTGAAGAGACCCGGCGATTACAGGGAGCGCTTGAGTGGTATCTCCAGTCAACGGTTCTTGAGGTGGAGGTGAAAAAAGGTGAGGCTGATCTGGAGCAGGCGACCCTTACCTGGGATGGCGCTGCACAACGCCTGGATGCACTGCATCAGGTGGAGAGATGCCAAGCGCTACGTAGCTCCTTTGATGCCTGTCAGCGGGTGGAGAGCGAGTTGCTGGAGGCCAACAGCCAGGTGGCAGGGACGGAGCAAACGGCAGCGACGGGTAAGGAGGAGAGAGAGCGGGCTGATAAGAGGCTGAAGCAGTTCGGTGGGGAGCTGCTGGCAGCAGAGGAGGCACAACAGCAGGCGCTGCCCGAACTTGCCCAAAGCCATCGGCTGGATACCCGCATAGAGGCACAAGCGGTGATGTTGGCGGCAAGAGTGAGTGAATATCAGTCAGCCGAAGCGGGGTATGGTGAAGCCAAGCAGGCCCTCAATCAACAGCAGCAAGCCCTGGAAAAGCAGCAGCGGCAGCAGCAGGAGGCCGATGCGTGGCTGACCTCCCACAAAGCCTACGCTTCTCTGGCCGGAGAGTGGGGCCGCTGGGAAGCGGAGCTGCAGCGCTATGGCGTCTTGAGTAGCTCAAAGCAGAAGGCAGATAGCGAGTATAAGCAGCTGCTAGCACTTACTGCCGTGGGTGACAGTACGCTCGATCAGCAGCGCCAGACACATCAACAGGCAGAGGAGACGCTACAGCAGACCTGGGTCGCAGTGAAAGCGCTGGAGCGGCAGCGCAGTGCATACTCTTTCGAGAGCCTTCAGTCCGAACGTGAATCCCTTGAGCTGCAACAGCAGGGGGTGCGGCAGGGTAAAGAGCTGATACAACGCAACCTTAACGTCCGACAGCAGTTACAGGAGACGCGGGACGGTCTGGAGAGGGCAGGTCAGGCCAGTCGTCACCACCAAAAGCAGGCAGAGGATGCAGCGTGCCGATTGGACACGATGGGACACTCTCTGGATGAGGTCAAGGGTGCCCGGGATATCGCCGCCCTCGCACAAGGGGAGCATGCGCAGTCCCTACGCGCCATGCTCAAAGAGGGGGCGCACTGCCCTGTGTGCGGTGCAACGGAACACCCCTGGGCCTCGCTGGAGAGATCTTTTGATCAGCAGTTGGCGAGTCTGGATCGGCGGCTGAGTGAACTGGAGGCTGAGCGGGACGGGTTGATCAACCAGCAGGCGGTCAGCCGTAGCGAACAGCAGCAGTCAGAAGCGGCTGCAGATCAGCATCAGCGGAGTATCGCCGGGGCAGATACTGAACTGCAAGTGGCCGATCAAGCTTGGCTGGCGCTGGTCTTCATCGGCAAGCCAGAGAGTGGGTTGAATGATGTCGCGTCAAAGGAGACCCTGGAGCGACTCAGTCATACCATTGAGCAGCAACTCAAGGTAGCAAGAGAGCACGAGCGAAAGGGGATAGCGCTACAGCGGGAGAGTGATGCAAAACGGCAAGAGGTTGAACAACGGCAGCGGGAGGAGAGAGATGCCCTCAATCGCCTAAACCGGATGGAGGCAGATCTGCGGCAGCAAAGAGAGAGAGAGAACCATCTTGGGGAGAGGGGGAACGCGCTGCAACAGCAGCAGGAGACGCTGCTTGCACTCCTTGCTGCCCCCTTGGAAGAGATTGATCAGTGGCAGACGCAGCTTACCGCCGACCCTGATGCTTTTGTAGAGATGTCTCTGAGAGAGGTCGATCTCTGGTTGCAACAGAATCAGGTCCATAAAGAGCTGGTCGAACGCATACGCCAGAATGAGAGCGAGCTGGCGACAACCGCCGTCAAATATCAGCATAGCGAGGCCCAGCTGCAACGCTGCGATAAGGCGATGGCGATAGAGCAGGGACTGCTGGATACCCTGCAGAGGGAGCGTGGCCTGCTGTTCGGTGGTGAACCTGCGGTGGATGTCGAAAACAGGCTGAGTAAGCGAGTGACTCAGGCGCGTCAGCGGAGAGATGAGGCTGAGCAAAGGCACAATGCACTTGTTGCCCAGTTGGCGGGATTGGATGAGGCGGTAACTCACTGGCAACAGGAGGTACGGCGCAGGCAAGAGCAGCAGCGGCGACTCGATAGTGAACTGGAGCAAGGGTTGAATCGGCGGCAGCTGACCAGGGAGAGACTGAAGCAGCTGCTTAGCCGGGATATAGAGTGGCTGGCGGGTGAGCAGCGGGCTATCGCAGCGCTGAAAGATGAGCTGGAGCGCTGCCGCACCGTACTCAGCGAACGCCAACAGCGCTTCTCCGCCCATCAGCAAAACCAACCACAAGCGGCTCAGGAGCAACTGGCTGCAACTGTTGAGCGCATCAATAGTGAGCTGGAAGAGACCCGACAACGGCTTGTCTCCACACTGGCCGAAATCAAACAGGATAATGAGAAGCGCCACTCATCTGCTGAACTGCAACAGCAACTGCAACAGCAGCGACAGCAGTGGGATCTATGGGCCGGGCTGAGTGACCTGATCGGCTCCCATGATGGCAAGAAATTTCGTACCTTCGCCCAGAGCCTTACCCTCGATTCACTACTGGGCTACGCCAACGCACACCTGCTCGATCTCGCCCGTCGCTATCATTTGGAGCGGGTGCCCGGAAGTGATCTCGAACTACAGGTGATCGATACCGATATGGGGGATGAGGTGCGCAGCGTCCATAGCCTCTCCGGTGGTGAGAGTTTTCTCGTCTCCCTCGCCCTCGCCCTGGGGTTGGCTTCACTCTCATCCAACACCGCCCAGGTGGAGTCACTGTTTATCGATGAGGGCTTTGGCAGCCTCGATCAGGAGACCCTGGATATCGCCATCGCCAGTCTCGACACCCTACAGTCCCTCGGTCGCAAGGTTGGCGTCATCTCTCATGTGCCGATGTTGGTGGAGCGGATTGGTGTCAGAGTCGCCGTTGAAAAGCTCGGTGGTGGTAAGAGCCGGGTGACCACTGTTGCCGTTTGATGCGTACTGACTTGTAGGCGAGGGGTAGGGATTTGCATTTGCTAAGCGAGTTTCTCAATCACTGCCAGGAGGCGCATCTCTTCTCCACAGTTCGGGCTGGTGAGCGGGTCCACTACAATAAAAGTTTGTAACTATTCAGCTATGCTTTTTTTGGCTGTTTTTACCAGGGGACGGGGATATTTTATGTCGCACTTCCCTGTAGGAGCGCTTTCTCGATGCGCGATGGATAGACCCGGTTTCGGAGTTTGGGTATGACCAGACGGTGAGCTGGTGGCCAACCTGATCCATACTGCATCCATCCAAGTATGAAAAATCTGCGGGGCGCTTTGGAGCCTGCATGGTTTCTCTTGTGCTACTTACCCCTGTCGGCGGGGTATGGAGTCGGCCAGGCCCCTGTATTGAGTGACTGCCCGTGTGTCCACGGCATTACCATCATCAGAATTCGGTTTGCCATGACATAAATACTCTACTAGTGGGCGGGATATTGATTGGCTTTATGGGTTGAAATTCCTATCCTTTGGAGAGAGCCTCAATGAACCAGAAGGCGTTACCGCCGCTGGTGACAGCCTATGGATTGCCGACGCCAACAACGATCGTATCATCAGGTATGAACGCTCAAGCAACCGGTTGATCCCCTGGAATATTCCAGAAGATAAATTAGATGCCGACCCCCCCCCCTGTAAAAGGGCACTGAATGTTAATAAATATTGGATCGCCTATGGGTACACACACATCATTTGAGTGATGGGTGTCCTGTCTTTTTTCTATCTTTTTTCTGTCTTTTGGCGTCCTGTCTTTTGGCGACCCGGGCGGACATATCTTTCAGTCCACCATCGGGCTTATACCAACCCAATGTCTGGCAGGTCAGTCGCGATAGCTCGGCACGGTGGCGTGTAGCATCTTCAGCAATAAGTCTTTTGATCTGATGGATCTCATCATCGCTAAAGTCGCGACCACAATAACGATCACTCACGGGGGGTTCTGGACCAGAGAGTTGGTCTCTGCGCTGATCCGTCATTTGCCAAGGGATAAAGGGTTGGAGGTCATCCGGTGCCTCACCACCGTTTTGGGTGCAAGCCTGGAGATAACGGCTTAACCAGTGGCGGGTGTAAGTGATGGGTGTCTTGCCTTTGTTCTCCTTTGTTTTCTAAAATGCTTTACGAGAGTTGAACCGGATTATCCGGAGCGTCTACGACCCAACAGTCCCAGTCCCGCCAATCCTGAAATCATCAGTATGGCGGCCGGGGGGATAGGCACGGCTGAGACGCTGGCTTTAGCCTGTATGATGTCGTTGGCACAGGTCATTGTCCAGTGGATAGCGATATCGACCTCGCCTTGCTGGTTTGGGTTCGCTAGAAGATCGGTGTAGGCCAGGTCAACGTCAAAATCGATATATGTGGCGTTATCTCCTTCTATAAAGTCTGTTGACCAACTACCTTCGACGGCATTATTGCTACCGTCTTTAACGGTCTGCAGGCCGCTGGGTGGCGTCGGCAAGCTGACAAGATCATCAATACCTGCCGTATTCCAGTTTGCGGTGCGTTCATAAACATCACGACTGTCGCCAACATTCAGCACAGTTGCATGATCTATGCGTCCGCTTGAAGAGTAGCTATTATTGGATTTGATGAAGGAGTTCGCGTAATTGGTTTGATCAATTTTGTAGAGTGTCCCGGTGCCCGGTGCGCCAGCCAGGTTCTCATTGCCTGTATATCTATACCCGGCGTCCGCGCCATCATT
>JBEVXV010001094.1:0-4657 GCA_040505915.1 Sedimenticola sp.
GATCACCGACTCAATAGACAAAGCCAAGGCCGTTCAAGACCGTTGAACACAAAGACCCCAAAATGATCGCCGTCTATGACCGCCAGCCTATTGATGTTGAGACGACAGATTGAGCAGAAAATTAGTTTATTTTGGAGAGATGCAGATTCTTCATCCCTGAGGAAGAGACAGACCCAATCATTAGCATCGCTCACCCACCGACGACTCAGACCACAAGCAACAGACCACCACTCAAAAATGCTGTTTTGGCAACAGCCATTTTTTATATATAGTAACCATTAACCTCTTAGCTGTTGCCAGGTACTAATGACCGACTCTTGCCGTACACCCGCCCACTTTGCCAAATTTTACTGTACCGGCCGCGAGTGCCCCATCACCTGCGGGAAAACTACACCACTGAAGCGCTACAGCAGAAAAGTAAGGAGTGTTGATGGCAACCACGGATAACAGAGAGCCTACCCTGATTGCGGATATTGGCGGCACCAACGCCCGCTTCGCTTTTTGGGATGATGAAAAGCAGCAACCAACCGCTGTAGATAGTGTCAGCTGTGAGGCATTCGACAATATTGCTGATGCCATTGAGCAGTATCTGGCCACCTGTGGTATGGCCGCACCAACAGAGGCATCCATCGCCTTGGCCGCCACCCTTGAGGGTGACCGGGTGACCCTGACCAACGGCCCCTGGTCCTTCTCCAGTGACACCCTGCGCCATCGGCTGGGTCTCGATCGCCTCTTGATACTCAACGACTTCACTGCGTTGGCGATGTCGCTGCCTTATCTTAGTGACGATGAGCTGCTACAGATCGGTGGTACCACCCCCGACATTCACGGAGTAAAGGGCATTATCGGCCCTGGAACAGGGCTCGGTGTCTCCGGCCTGATAGCCGCTGGCAGTGGGCTGTGGATCCCTCTGGAGGGAGAGGGGGGGCATGTCACCTACGGTCCAGTCGCCAGCAATGAGATGGCAATCATAGATCGACTACAACAGCGGTTCGGCCATGTCTCTGCGGAACGCATAGTCTCAGGACAAGGGCTGGAGAACATCTATCAGGCACTGACCGAGATTAACGGAGAGACGCCCAATAGGCTGCCCGCTGACGAGATCAGTCGCAGGGGAATAGCGAAGCTGTGTCCGCTCTGTCATGAGAGCCTCACTTTTTTCTGTGCTGCACTGGGAACCGTTGCAGGCAATCTGGCGCTCACCCTCGGAGCCCAGGGTGGTGTCTATATTGGCGGCGGCATCCCACCAAAACTGGGGCGTTTCTTCCTCGAATCACCGTTTCGTGAACGCTTCGAGCGCCACGGCCGTTTTACCGGGTATCTTGAGCAGATTCCTTGCTATCTGATCGATACCCCCTACCCCGCATTGACCGGGGCGGCACAAGCACTTGTTGCTGACCTGCCAGGAGTTGGACACCGGTTCACGGGGTAGCGACTCGAGTAGAGTGCAGCAGAGATTACTCCTCTATTTCACCCGGCCGCAGGATCAGTGATACAGCGGCATCACCGCGCTGTAACGCGGACCAGTCATCTGGCATCTGCAGCCGGGCAAGTGTCGCGGTGGGCAACAGCTTGCCATCGGGGGGAATGGTTAGCTTACCGGCAACCAGATAGCTCAGAAGCTCCTCCAGTCCGGGGTTATGGCCCACAAGGAGGACACGGGAAGCCGTGGCGGGTAGATCCGAGAGCACGGCCAGCAGGTCGGTAAAGTAGGCCATATAGATTCGCCGCTCAGTATGGATCGCATCTTCAGTGATGCCCATCACCTTGCAGCAGCGCACTGCGGTAGTAAGGGCGCGTTCAGCTGAAGAGCAGACCACCCAGTCCGGCTTCAACTCCTGGTGCTGCAACCACTCCCCTATTTTGCGGACACTGCGTCGCCCCCGTTTCTTCAGTGGCCGGTGGTAATCATCGACTCCCACAGCCCAGTCTGATTTTCCATGGCGCAGCAGTAACAGTTCCCGTTTCATGCGCTAGTATCTCCTGTTAGAGAAGTGGTTAGTGACTCACCGCTGCCAAATTTATCAGCAGGCAGTGCGCTTCACAATCGATTTTCAGCTAAACTGACGCCACCAAGAAGGTGTTGTGAAAGCACCCTTTGTAGGTTGAGTTAGCCTACATTTTGGCTTTTGCAACATCCTCATTAAGATAGAGATGACGTCACCGCTATGAGTAGACTACAAGTCAGCCGCACAGTCGAGATTCCTGATCAACTGAGAATCGGCCGTTACCGTAAGGCGCCGGAGCTGGGACCCAGAATACTCTTTTTCAGTGGCGGCACCGCCCTTAATGGTCTCAGTAATATACTTAAAAAGTATACTCACAACTCCACCCATCTGGTCACACCCTTTGACTCCGGCGGCAGCTCGGCAGAGCTGCGTAACGCCTTCAACATGCCCTCCATCGGTGACCTGCGTAGTCGGCTGATCGCTCTGGCAGACGAGAGTGTGTTGGGGCACCCGGAAGTCTACCGTCTCTTCACCTACCGCTTTCCAAAAGAGAAAAGCGGCAAAAAACTGCACAAGCGCCTGATCAGGATGGTAGAGGGCAAAGATGAACTGATAGTGACCATACCCAACCCCATGCGCCGTCTGATCTGTAATCATTTGGGATATTTCCTTGAGGCGATGCCCCACTCATTCGATCTGCACGGCGCCAGTATCGGCAACCTGATCCTCGCCGGTGGCTATATCAACAACCACCGCCACCTCGACCCGATCACCTTTCTCTTCTCCAAGCTGGTCAATGTTCAGGGTACGGTTCGCTCGGTGGTGACCGACAATTTCCACCTCGGTGCCGACCTCGCCGATGGCTGCCGCATCTTGGGCCAACACCGCCTTACCGGCAAGGAGCTGGCACCCCTCACCTCCCCCATCACACAGCTGTTCCTGTCACAGCGGCTCGACCGCTACGTTCCGGCAAGCTGCGTGTTAAGGGGGAAGAACCGTAAGCTGATCGAAACCGCCGACCTGATCTGCTACCCCCACGGCAGCTTCTACTCCAGCCTGCTGGCCAACCTAATACCCGAGGGAGTGGGGCAAACCATCGCCAGTCGCAACTGCCCCAAGGTTTACATTCCAAATCAAGGAAAGGATCCAGAGCAGATCGGCATGAGCCAGGAGCTGATGATAAAAACCCTGCTAAGCCAGCTGCGAATAGATGCCGGTGAGAAGTGCGCCACCGATCGGCTGCTCAACTTTATTCTGATCGACAGCAAAAGTGGTCATGGGCTCTCCCCTGCAACAATAAAACAGGTCTCTGATCTCGGCATCCAGATTATCGATACCCCTCTGATCAGCCAACCCAGTGCGCCTTACTATGACGATGAGCTACTGGTCTCAGTACTGCTCTCTTTGACCTGATGAGTGAGACTGAAAACAGCGAAACAGCCCTCAGCAGCCGTGCCTTCCGGCTACGCGACTGGGCCATCGGCGGGGCAATCCTGGTCGCTCTGCTGCTCTGGGTTCACTTTGCCATCGGCTGGAGAACGCTGTTGCAGCCGTGGCAGACCATCAGCCTCTCCTCTATTATCGGGTTACTGCTGCTTAGCTTTACCAGCTACCTACTACGTGCCATCCGTATCCAGGCCTATTTTCCAGAGCTTCTGCAGGGGCGTTTTATCACCACCTTGCGTCTCAGTATTTTGCACAACTTCGCCAACAATCTGTTACCGATGCGCGCCGGTGAGGCACTCTTCCCCATACTAATGAAACGCCATTTCGGGGCCTCCATGGCCGACAGCACCCTCTCCCTGATCTGGATACGCCTGTTGGATCTCCATGTCATCGCCGGTATCGCCCTGCTGTCACTGATTCTAGCAACACCCGAGTGGTGGTGGATGCCCGCAATCATCGCCTGGATGATCGCACTGCCACTGGTGCTGCTGTTCCGTGAAACACTGAAAAGCCACCTCAGCTGCGACAAGGGCTGGCAACGGCTGCTCCACCGCATTGTTGACAACGCGCCACCCGACGGTGGACGCATGAGCCAGATCTATCTCCTTACCCTCTTGAGCTGGGGCAGTAAGTTTGTCGCCTTCTCAATGGTGCTCCAGCACTTCATGCCGCTGCCGCTATGGCAATCCCTTGCCGGAATTATTGGTGCCGAACTGAGCAGCGTACTGCCGTTCCACGGCATCGCCGGGGCCGGTAGTTATGAAGTGGCGATGCTGGCAGTGCTGGCCCCCCTGGGCGTCAACACCAGTGATGCCCTCAACGGTGCAGTCAATCTGCACCTATTTCTCCTCGGCGTCACCCTGCTGCTCGGTGTTGCCGCACTGCTGTTGCCGACAAAACGAAACTAATCACTCTCCCTAATACCACCTGATTTGTAGGAGCGGCACCCCCGCCGCGATTAACGTCGCACAGCGGGTAGGACGGGCAACAAAGGATAGGAATTTCAACCCACAAAGCCAATTAATTCCCCTGCCTCAAGAAGGGGTATTCACGCCCTAACACACCAAACTCTGGCGGTAGTAATGCTGTGAACAGACCGAACACACTGGCAGACACCAAGAACAGGGGTCTGGACGCCTCTATCCCCCGCTGACAGGGGTACGCAGCACAGGAGATACCCTACAGGTTCTAAAATAACCTGCAGATTTTGCACACTTATGACGGATAAGCCGGCTACCAGCTCACCGTCTGGTCATACTCGA
>JBEVXV010001095.1:0-6440 GCA_040505915.1 Sedimenticola sp.
CCGTTTCTTTAACGTTTTATTGTGAATAAACATTTTACATATACGCTTGACTATTTCCTTAACTGAAGTCGTCTGCTGCCATACATGGATTGAAAAGTCTTTGATGAACGAAGGAAGAAGACGTATGCTGCCATATTTTATTAAAAATCTTGCTGGTGAAATAACATTACATAATACGTGTGGCTGTTTCTTTAACGTTTTATTGTGAATAAACATTTTACGTATACGCTTGATTATTTCATTAACCGAAGTCGTCTGCTGCCATACTTGGATTGAAAAGTTTTAATTGTGAATAAACAAGACATTTTACATATACACTTGTATTGGCTAATTCCCTAACAGAAGTTCACAGAAGCTATTATCGTCATCGTGCAATACATAACGTTCTACTGGTAAAATTTGTGGAAGAAGTCGTCTGCTGCCATACTTTGATTGAAAGTTTAATCTGTGAATAAACAATTTACATAATACACTTGACTATTTCCTTAATTTCCCCAACCGAAGATTACAACGTAATAAGTCGACTACGACCACCTGTGAATAAACATTTTACCATTGCCGGTAGCATTTGTGGAACCATTCGTCTGTTAAAAGGTTTACCTGAGAATAAACATCTTGCATACAAAATGGCATCTAATGTGATAACCAGGGCTAGCCGAGCCAATCCTATTGCTAGTAGGCAAGTGCACACCAATAGAAACTATAATCTGAATATCGATAGGGCATTGAAGATGAAGATTAAATCCTGCACCGCTGTAAAGACCAATTATGAAGTAACAGGCGGTGGTATCACTGGTATCATGGACACGGCACGGTTTGAACTTTTTCGCTCAGCATGTACAGCATTTTATTCAGATCTGCCTCCTACTGAAGGGTACTGCGTAATGGATCTTAGCTCAGATAAGCAAGGAAAAGCCGTCGTGCAGCAAACTTACAAAATTAGAGATTGTGAACAAAACGGACAACCGGCCCCTTATACGTTAAATCTGTATACAACAAACAACAGAATACTGATTAATGGTAAAGGAACTGACAAATTCATAACGGAACACTTACCACTCATCCATGAATACATAGGCAGGGCGCTAAAAGACTGGAACTTTGCAAATGCCCAACAGATTAACAACGTGCTGGCTGAAGAAATGCAACACCTTCTTGATCAGAGACAGCATCTACAAACTAATGCATCGCCTTTGCAAAATAGCCGCACATCACTGAAAACTCTACCACACAGACAAACGCAGCTATCCAATGATGAGAATAGTACTGCTACTCGTCAAACTCTCCCTACTGATTCCTCGCCGATCCGGGGTTCGACGCCTCAACCTGAAGTACAGAGTAAAGCCCAACCCAGCCGAAAACGGACTGATCTAAAATCACTCAACAGTAAACAAGAATCATCAAATATAATCTGCAATAAGTGCAACAAAAAGTGTCTAACTCGTGCGGCAGTATGCGAACTTGGCGAACATTGGGTACATTACCACTGTGATAAACTTACAACCTCAGAGATAGACAGACTAATAAATGATAATGACGCTATATACAACTGTAAACATTGTTTAACCAGACAAGACACTACCCTATTAAAATTACCGTTTACACGAAGCCCAGGTAGCCTGGCACATTCAGATCAAAGTGAAGTTACACTAACTATTCCAACCACAGCGACACCTAGCTTTGCACAAGATATACTAAGTGAAGAACTAAGCGCTACCTGCACTGTATGCTCGCTTGAACTGACTGGAGATGAGGCAGCATGCACCGATTGCTCGTCAGTCTGTCACTTAACATGTATGGACCAGCACCACAACGAAATGTGTATCTCCTGTGCGGCATTGGCACATCAATCAGAACTACATGTACAACAACCAACAATAGACAATCTACCTCCTACTATTCCTACTATTAGTAGCCCAAAGCAACATATCTCAGTAACTCCTGAAGTAACTCTCAGAAACGAAAGCAAAGCAACTAAAAATAGTCAGGGGGCAAATGTAATCAAACAACGTGAACTCAGACAGCAGGAAATGAAATTAAAGAAATGGGAGGAAGAACTTAAGATTAGAGAAGCGCGTAATGCAGATACTCTGAACGAAAGTAAGCGGTTGGAGGAATATCTAATACGTACTGAGGCCCGAAATACAGAACTAGAAAAATCAGTCAGAACACTCCAAAGGAAGATCAGCTTATTAGAATCATCTGAACGCCCGAGCGCTAACCAGGCTCCATCTCAGACAAACTCAAAGGATCAACAATATGTAACAAACGATCTAGTAGAAGATGAGCTCATTAATGGTGTCAGAAAGCAAGTAACACAGTTCGTACTCAGAAAAGTATCCGAGCAATTATCTCATTTGGAAGATCTAGATTCATTGAATAACCAACAAGCACGACCGCAAAACATGATGCAAAGAGAGCAGTCACATTTGAATACAAGCCAGCAGAACTACAACCTAATCGGGGGCAACCAGCTACATACAGCCATGGCAGGCGGGGTGAAGGAACCAGTCGTGCATGCTGATCGAGGCGTACACACCGGAACCGTCCCCCCACGTGACTTGAATGTGAACCGACCGGCGCAATCGATACTGAGTGAACAGACCGAGCAGACAAGCCAGCAGAAATACAACCTAAACAGGGGCAACCAGCTACATACAGCCATGACAGGCAGGGTGACGGAACCAGTCGGGCATGCTAATCGAGGCGTACACACCGGAACCGTCCCCCCACGTGACGAGAGACTAAGTAACGATAGTGTGTTTAATAGGCAACCCAATTATTTTAAGGGCAGAGACTTGGTTTATACATCTAAGAACTCTTTTTTAGCGAAGCGCAGTCTGAACAACCATATCACGTAGCAGAGGTTACCACATCGTCAGTTAACGATATACCTAGAACAACTTTGAGCTCGCAAAGACGTAAAAACATTAATATAGTGACATTCAATTGTAAGAATTTAGATACTGCAAAGAATGCTATCGCTAACCTAGCTGGTGATACAGATGTACTACTCCTCCAGGAACATTGGTATTTCGACTGTCAACTAGCTCGCCTTGAAACAACCCACAAGTTGATGACTGGAAGTGGCAAAGCTGTCGACACTGGTGATCCCATTCTGCCAGTACAGATGCCGAGAGGCTACGGGGGAACTGCCATACTATGGAAAAAAGACATCGATCACCTTGTCACAACTCTCGCTGATGGAGGCAACCGCATACAGTGTATCGAATTGAAGGGCCAGAATCCGCTATTGATCATTTCGGCATATCTCCCTTGTAAGGGTGTGAAAGATAATTTTGAGGACTTTATAGACTGTTTAGAGCAAATACGTGAAATAATAGCGAAGTTTAGTGATACTCACCAGATTATAATTGGAGGCGATTTTAATGAAGATCTATCAAACCCGAAAAACTCTCGAAGAAAATTAGCGTTATTTGAGTTTATGGAAGAATATTCGTTAATGACTTTGAAAACGCAACGGACCTACATCGGGCCGGATGGGGTGGACACATCTACTATAGATTATATCGTGTTCCGTAAAGACATGGAACATGACATTGTATCATTAGCTAGATTAGACGAAGTGCATGAGAATGTCTCCGACCATTATCCAGTACAGTGTCGTATGAAGTACAACTTCCAACCAGCGATGAAAAAGCAACCAGTACTAAGTAAATCAATGAAAGTCAAATGGGAAACATGTGACAAAGACCTATATGTAGCGTTAATTAATAGCGAAATGAACAGTATTAATATCGAGCAGAATTCAACCGGTATGCTGGATAATGAACTTGTTAAACTTAACCAAATATTGACCGCCAGTGCGACGGTAGCTGCTCCAACGAAAACAAATAAGATCAGGAAAGCAAAACTCAATGTATGGTCTCCTGAAATTAAGCAGGCAATAACTGAAAAGAAACAAGCATTTTGCAAATGGAAGGAAAACGGCAGATCAACAGATAAGAGTAACGTTAATGTTCAGGAAAAGAAGAAAACTACAATAAGGCTGAGACAACTATGCCGACTCGAGCATGCCAGGAGCAGGCAGAGAGACAAGCAGGAGATCCTCGATGCAAGGGCGGACAACACGGCTCTGTTTCACAAGTTAATTAACAAGCAGCGTGGTAAACTCAAACATTGTATTGATGAATTGAACGTTGGCAGTCAAACATACAAGACGTCCGAAGAGATTATTACAGGGTGGCATGATCATTTTAAAGAACTCAATAGTGTAAAAGAATCGGATAAATTTGACGAGGTATACTACAAACTAGTTAAAGATGAAATGATTGAACTTATTGACATAAATAACTCATTGAAGGCGGACTTCGATCCTGTTCAAAGCGAACAGGTGCGGAAAGCTGTACTATCGCTGAATCGAGGAAAAGCAACAGATGCGCATGGAGTTACCGCGGAGCATTTTGTCTATGGAGGAGAGGAGCTAATAGAAACTGTGAAGGAAGTTATAAACAAAATATTTGCAATGGGAAAAGTTCCGGATTCTATGAAACTTGGAATTTTAACTCCAGTATATAAAAAGAAGGGAAGTAAGAACGACGCAAAAAACTATCGGGGAATAACAGTAACGCCCACTATCACGAAAATCTTAGAAACTGTAATTCGTGAAAATATTCAAAAGACTATCAGAGAAAGCCAAAATCCGCTACAAAGAGGCTTTACTGCCAACTCATCACCTATGAACTGTTCTCTTTTACTGGACGAAATGATTCGTGAATATAAAGATCGAAGGCATCCAGTGTATATCGCATTTCTGGACGCGAAGTCAGCCTTTGATGTAGTATGGCAGGATAGCCTTATGCGCAAGCTGTACCATACAGGAATTGAAGGTAGTCCATGGACAGTTATACATTCTATACATGAAAATGCCAAAACTATTGTGAAATGGGAAGGACAGTCATCAGCTGAATTTACGTGTCAACAGGGAGTACGTCAGGGTGGTATATTAAGCACGGACATGTACAAAATTTATGTAAATGAACTACTTAACCGACTATCAATTGCTGGACACGGTGGAAAAATAGGCGAAATAAACTGTGCTGCTCCAACATGCGCCGATGATGTAACAATCATTAGTGATAGTCCGGAAGTACTACAATCTCTAATAAACACAGCAGTGGACTATAGCAAAATGGAGAGGTATCTCTTACAACCAACCAAAAGTGTAGTACTTCAAATTGACAACACCTCAAAAGTAAAGAAAAATAAACAAATTAACGATAAATGTTCATGGACTATGGATAACGATAATATGCCAATTGTCGAGTCAGCCATGCATATGGGAATTCTGCGGTCAGCTGCGACTGAGGAAACAACAGTGGAATATAATATCAGTAAGGCAAGACGAACTATCTACAGCCTTATGGCCTCCGGTCTCCATGGCGAGAATGGACTGGACGCGGAAACATCTATACATCTCTTGCAAACATATGTCTTACCAATATTAGTCTACGGACTTGAAGTCATTCTACCCAAAGTAAAATTAGTAGAAAAACTGGAAGTACTACACAGGAAATTTCTCAAGCAAATTCTCTCCTTGCCAACAACCGTAGCAAATCCAGCCGTATATATCATATCTGGTGCAATTCCAATGGAAGGTACAATACATAAACGAGCTCTCGCGCTTTATGGAAATATATGCAGGCTACCAGAGGATTCAATAGAAAAGCAACTAGCAAATCGGCAATTACTGGTGAAAAGTTGGGAGAGCAATAGTTGGTTCATAGCAATCAAAAAAATTATTGTGAAATACAACCTGAACGATCCAATCGATATGCTACAATCACCTCCTACGAAATTGCAATGGAAGGCCACTGTGCGCAGAACTGTAAACTTATTCTGGCGCAATAAAATAACAAGTGATGCAAAGCTGTACTCTAGTCTTGAATATCTGAATACCGATGCATACTTCCCAGGATCAATTCACCCACTAATACAAAACGTAACAAACAACCGAGAAATTCCACGTGTCAGTTCCAAACTCAAAATGGTGACAGGCAGCTACATACTCCAAGTAAACAGAGTAGCCTTCAACCAGAATACGGTGGAACCCACCTGCCTCCTGTGTAAAAAAGAAGACGAAACGTTGGGGCACTTCCTGCTGACGTGTGACGCGCTGAAAGAAACTAGAGTGTCACTTCTACCAAGTGTTATCGGCGCATGCCAAGACGCCAATATAGACATTACCGATACTTCTACGTTTCTACAAACAATATTGGACTCTAGTACTTTTGCCGGTAATACTCACACGCAGAAAGACATTGAGTTCCATACACGCAGACTTTGCCACCAACTACATATCGATCGATACAAAAAACTCGCTATTATCCCGCGTAAAAAGGAAAAACGTAGGGCACACGTCACCACCCGCCAGGTCCGAGCCAAGTTTTAACCTGTATATAGAAACTGTACATTTGTAT
>JBEVXV010001096.1:0-2325 GCA_040505915.1 Sedimenticola sp.
GCACTATTATCCCCTAAGTTGCAAAAAGTGTAGATCCATATTCACCCCTACATATCTGACACACCACGAGAAAAATAGCCCAATTGGGGTTTGAACGGCGTACAATGTAGTTCCGGATCATATATATAGCAGGCTCGTAGAGCACGATAGTGATCTGCATTGTTCATTATGAGCATCAAGAGCATTTCATTGACAAATTGCGACCAGTGTCGGCACTGACTGCATACAGACTGCACGTATGCGCAGGATGGTTTGGGACCACTGGTCACAAGCCCCAATTGGGCCATTTTTTTTGTGGCGCGTCACATATTATTAGTCATAATTATACGCAATCTGATCACTGTTTGCCACCAGCCACACGCTTATTGGCTATTTTGTCTTCTTTAATCTTTCGGTTGGCCTCCCTCTTTCTCTGTCTTTCCTCTTTATCCTTTGCTTTTCTGTCTTTTTCATTCTGTTCGTGCCTCTTCTCTTTCAAAATGTCGTCACTGGTCAACAGCCTGTGTGACGTTGATCTCGCGGCTCCGCTGTTCTCTTTATCAATGACATTAGTCGTGTCCTTGACGTCAAACATCGAGTCCAATTCATGATTCCACATCTCAGACCAGTTACCCGATGCGGCGGAACTTCCAGTGCTCCGATCCAGGTCAGAGACATCTAACGCTACTAACAGATCAGCTGTATCTTCATCTGTCGTGTCTGCCGTTGGACTGGAAAACATAGGGTCGTTTGTACCAGCTGTGTCGTTCAATTGTCCAATAACGTTGCCATCCTGGTCCAGAACTTCGGGAGCAAAGACGAATCCACCGATATTAACATCGGCAATTCCGTTGTCTACTACGGTCTCGGTGTCCATGTCACTGACTCCAGATGTGTTGCTCACTTTGGCCACAGCCCACTGTAGGGGGTGCTCGTCCGTCTCATCTCGCTCTTTCCTATCAAATGGTGCAGACGGGGAGAATGCCTCGATTGGGACTTTCAGTGGGTTCCATTCGTAAATGCCCGTTGCCTCAAAGCCGGCGACAATGTTTGTTCTGGAAAAGGCTTTCAGATACGCACGGTTTAGTAGGCCAGGGAATGTCAGCTTGTTTACTATGGCGGTGGTTTTGCTGGACATAAACTCAGAACATACGGAATCATACTCCCGCTTCAAGGGGCCGAAGACGGTGCGATCAAGCGGACAAAGGTAATGGGTAGAGTGGGGCGGGAAAGTGAACACACCGATGTTGTTCGCGGCAGCCGCTTCTAGAAGACCTAGAGTCTCATGTGACCTATGGTTGTCCATGATCAGAAGTTGAGGTCGCCCATCGCCGCAGTGCTTCATGAATACTTCCTCAAACCATGTTGATCCCATCTGGTCATTCATCCATGCGTTCTTCTGAAAGGCCCACAGAGCGCCATCTGGCCCTTCGTGCGTATTAAATGCGCGTAATGATCTGGAAGTTTTCCCCTTCACGATTATCAGTGGTGGCATCTTCTGTCCTGCTGCATTGACGCATGGCAAAAATGTGACAGACTCCCTGCTGTTTGCCGTTCTGCCCGGAACCACCTTACTACCTTTGCGTGCAATTACTACAGAGGGCGAGTGTTCCATACTAATGCCACTTTCGTCCATATTCCAAATATGAGTGGGAGGGAGACCATTTACTAATCCGTGAAGATCCACGAAGTATGCACCAACCACTGTGCTGTTTACTCCTTTTGACCGGACGGTCGCCAGCTTCTCCGGTTTGCGCAAGGACAGCGAAGGGTGTCTTGCACGCAGACCTGCCCACCACGCTTTGCCAGGGACACCTTTGGTGAAATTATTCTTCAGTCCCATAGTTCTACAAAGTTGGCCTGCCCGCGACGATAGGTTCCGCTTGGACACGCCAAACCCTTGTTCCGCAAGTGTCATCGCCTTCGTCACCATCTGCGACTCAATCTCCTTCGGAATAACAGGCGCCTTCCCTGGCCTAGCTGCTGGCGCAGTACGTCCAGACATTCTATCACCCAATGAAGAACGTGGAACCCCATACTTGGTGGCGGCTTGGCGGATGGACAAACCCCCATTCACAGCGGCCACCGCCTTCAGCATATTTTCGGCTGGATACGTCGAGTTGATGCCCTTTGATACTCTCGTCATAATGAGCGCTATATGTATAGGTTAAGGTTAATAGTTCAATCATTTTGAATATAACATCAGGGACCCAGTGGGATGATCAGAAATATTACAAGTATGGACATGTGCAAATAATCTAAATTAATTTGTTAATTAAATGCAGTTGTATTTTGTCTTTAATAAACTAGAGAATGTACATGTGATGTGGATTTACTTCCCTGTCG
>JBEVXV010001097.1:0-5052 GCA_040505915.1 Sedimenticola sp.
CCGAATATATCAACCATCAGCTCCTTGCCAAGTTCTGATATGTCGTCATTAGTCTTGTTTGGACAAATGAAAGCACTAGCGCAGGACTTAAACACCAGAATGTGGTAGCGCCTACCACCATCTAGCAGGGAGGGTTTATCTATAACAGCTGGTGCACTGCACTGAACTATTACCGTATATACCAGAATTGCTACAGCAGAAATATCTCAACCACTACAAGCTGCAGTAAAGTACCGTACACACGTTGCAGGCAATGACATTATGTCTGTCCTTCTGTAAAGTATCTAAAGTAACCAATCTAACATCTGTTACAATTTGATCAGTTCATACACTGTGTGGCAAATTTATATCGATTTATATCGACCCTTAGTATACTTTATATACATGTATTATGAGCCTTATTATGCAAAAATAACACTTATCGCATCGCCGTAATTGCATACATTCATTTAGAAGATTAATGATATTTTCTTTTTTTGACCACAAAAGTTGACGGAAATTTCAGAAATGTTCATACATTTTCGAAGTATTTTGCGGAAAATACAGCTCTTTCTCTAAATGAAGGTATGCAAATTGCGGCGACGCGAGAAGGGGGAAATTTGCATAGTAAGACTTGTGTAAGTGTCTAACTTTGCGAAATTCATCCTCATATTTTCCGTACAGGACACTGAAAGTTAACAAAAAATTCAGTGGAAATGGGGATTAACCCTTTCAACCCCAAGTAACTGAATGGGACTGATCCATGATCATTTTTCACACCAATCCATTTGTCAGAAAAGTAATTTTCAGACCAGTCCAATTATAAAAAGACGAGCCGTCTCATCGGGATCTACACTGTTTGCAAACATGACCATCCAAGAGGCCTGTGGGGTTGAAAGGGTTAATATGCATTTGTTCTGAAATTTGCGTCAATGTCATTAACGTCTAGCAGATGGTTCCGCATTTGCTCTGAAATTTGCATTAACTTCCGAGATCATTTACGGAAAATATTCGTATTTTGCTATTGAAGTGGAATTATACTAGTGAAAATTATGGACATGCCAGAAATGTGGAGCTAGCAAAGTGGGCCATAGTTTCATGTGTCATTTGGCGAAGTTCTTGGACGGAAATGTTCACTTGCATTTTGGGATATCTTTGTGAATGCGATAACATATCACGATGTAACGTCACAGTCAAATTCTAAGTCGGTGTGTGATATTTACGAGAGTCATGGTTGGTACATGTACAAATAGGATTACACAAATGTATATCTTACTTGTGCTTAGGTGGAAACCTGGTACATAGCATCCATGATTTGCTTTGAAATTGTATGTCTTTGGTTTCAAATTCTTTTTGCCAGATTGTCGTCGTGGATTCCTTGGGTCTTCCCACATTGAAATGGATGTGTACTCCCTGTCGACATTTTCATTCCAGTCAAGAATCGCCATATTAGTTCGCCTTAGATATTCCGGTGTTCCAAACGAGATTCTTTTGTCGTGATATATTAGGCACGCATTGTTAAAAGATTCCACATAGTGCGTGTCTCTGCAATGTACAAAGTCTTCTGGTGTTTTATACACTTGCAAGCTGTGTATTGCCTTGGTTAGAATTGAAGCTGCTGCCGAGTCTGTGATTATAACCTTAGATGGTATGTAGTATTCCTCCGTCTTACACCGTGAATTTGGCAAACAGTGTTCATGTTTGTTCTGGTAATGTGCTGTTGTATTGTCCAAAATACTGCGAAGTTTTGGTCCAGATCCACTGCAATGCTTCATTGCATAATATGCATGCGTTTTGATGGAAGCTGCCTTGTCTCTCAATTGGTCATGCCACGTAATACCATGCTTTCTCTTCGGCCCAGTCACAATGTGTTTCAGTTGCTTTGCTATTCCTTTTGTAGCATGCCAAGTGTCATTGGCATTTTCAATGCAGGGTTGTTCGACACGTAAATACTTATTTACAGACGCATTTCTGTCGTGACCATGTACATGTACTGATAATCCGTAGTTATCAAATTCCTGGTACAGCTGTCTCACCCCATATAGCTCATGTCGTTGGCTGACACTGTCATCATCTTTAGTTACTGTCACTGCCCCGACAACTTTATGACATTTGTTTCCTAGGGCAATGACGTCCGAGTGCTTAGCATTTCTTCTTGTCCCATGCCTAGCATCAGTCAGAATTCCTATTCCTTTGTATTCATAATTATGATCTTCTGATTCTTGGATCGTTGTCAATTCCTCCACCTGACGTGCTTCAATCACAGACTCTTCCCTGATGGCTTTGGTCACATCGCAGTATATGTCATGCAGATTTAGGAATGTAGACTCGGCTATCTGACCAAACATTGCACTCTGACAGAACCTTTCATACTGGATATACCTTAGACCGGACGCATATACTCCATGCATAATCTGCATATTAGCTAAGTACTTTCCCCCTTCTATGTGTGGTGACGTATCCATTTTTAAAGTGTGATTTTGATGGCAGACAAACTTCACTTTACCAACATGTCCAAATCTTGTTATTTCTGTGATATGTATTGCACTTCCGCAATCAGATTGATGTTGCAGAATCCCTAAGCAAATATTTTGCAAGGCTGACCTGCTAACCAAGAAATATTCATCATTTGTCACATTTCGATCTGAGAGGAGATATTTAGCATGCTCTGTTGGTTGCAACTGTTCTTCATTACAATCATGCACATTAGTGTCTTTCACTCCATTAGACTCCAGATAATAGTCCAAAACCGTATTCAGGAGATCTGCATTAGTAACACTGGTAACTTTTTCACTCAACAACAACTTGCATTGATCTACCTTATTGAATAACGTTACTCTTGTTCTGTGTTTGTGTATATTTTAATGCTTCCAGCAACACTTTGTCTCTCATGCAATTTTCTTTTTTGATTGCGCCGTTTCATCGGAGATCCTGAATCTGTTTTTCTCTTTTTCCTACCAAATCTATGTTGTGCTGTTTCTTTCAGTCTTACACTGCTGTCGGTGTCCGTTTCCATTGTCTAACAAGTTGGCATGTACAAACTTTATATGTGCAATAAATTTTGTCAGAGAGACCCGTCCAGTGAGCTTCTGATGGGCACAGTCGCTTTCATTTATAATGTCTCATCCAATGCCAGGTATAGGCAGAAACATAGACTTCTTGATGAAATTATGCAATGTCCGTCCGTTTGAATCGTCTCACTAATATACCGGGGATGCTACGAGTAGTCATAACATACACAAGTTTATACACATGTACGCACTTTTAGAAACACATCAGACTTGATTTTCATTTATAAACCCTTTCCTGCTATTTCATTGGTCCATTCAAATGTTCATGCTATTCCATTCTTCAGAAAGGGTAATCTTTTCAAATTTGATAACTATTAACAAACAGTGGAGATCCTGATGAGACGGCTGGTTACCAGCCGGCCCATCTGGATCTGCACTGTTTGCAAACGTTCTCTTTATAGAGGTCTGTGGTGTTGAAAGGGTTAAAACAGATAATTGATTATAACACAATCCGTAAAACAAAAAAGTGCACTGCGTACTCAATGAAGGTCACAGTGTCTGGCCATAAAATAAATGTGTATTCCCAGTACCAGAAGTGTAAATTTGATACCTCAATGAAATGTAAACAATTCTCTGAAACAGGCCAATTGATGTTGTCAGCAGCTCATTATAACGGCTGGGTGCATTTTAGAATGAGGTGTGTTCAAGTTTTTATATTTGAGAAACTGCAGTATCACGTACAATACATTGTAAATCAAGGTCTGCTCAATTGTATACACTATATTTATATACATGTACTAATTTATTGTCTGTATGTATTATATCGAAATGTACATAATACATAACGACAATGTATAAATGAAAAATTTGCCCCTGTTTGCCCCGATTCCAGAATAGCATAATCCTGCTATTTCCCGCCATGGCATATTTATTGTGTGTAGAGAAAGTGAAGTCTGTAAAATGTCTGAAAAACGAGCAATAAAACTTAGAATTACAGAAGAACAATTTTATGCTATTTTTCACTTTTTTAATCATAGTAATTGGGATTTTAATGAATGTACAGTAGAAAGCGAGTGGTCATTTGATGAAGAAGAGAAAGTGGAAAATGTGGAACACAGTGAAAGTCAAGAGATTCCTGCTGTGGATATTGTACATGTACCTGCTTGCAGTTCAATGCCAGATGACCACAGTGACAATGGTGATAACAATGAGGATGGTGCGCAAGCAGAACAAGGCGACGATAGAAATGATGATTTGAGTTGTCCTCATTGTTTCTTATTACCTTGTGTGACGACACACCACCAAAGTTGGCTGGGGGCTGGAGCGGCACCCCATGAGCGCAATGCTTCAAATAGGAAAAGGAAGTACCGGCTATTCTGGAATATTTTGTCCAATTCTGGTGGATGGACACACACGCGCTATATTGCAAAAAAGATGCGAGCATTAGCCAGAGACCCCGATGACAATACAGTATTATGTATATGGACAGTGCGCGAAATTATGCCGGATTGTGTGTTGAATTTAGTGCGCACATTATATCCCAATCCTCCAAACCAACCTTACATGGGACACAAATGGTACTAAGTGCAATTCATGCAAGACGACAATTTCTTGGAGATGACAAGCTACCGGTATGTACAAGAATGGCAATAAAGATAAGTGACATTGTTGCATGCCATGATGATGAATGCCGAAAAAAACACCTATATACGTTCCCCGGGATGGGGTGTTGTGGGTGGGGGGGGATGGTGTTCACCTTCACTGACTCGGTATACATGCCAATGTATTCTAGAGAACTGGTCCACTAATACTTGTTACCGTTTATTTCCATATATTGGTGACAAGCTTGAAGAACATTATGACAAGATAATGCTTGTTGCGATTTCGTCCATTTTTTTGTTGTAAAAATACACACACACATATTTGTGTACTAAAAATTAAAATGTTCTTATGTATCCTTGAAAGTATATGTCGTGACGGCCGACCACTCATTTGAACCGTTTCGTGACAAGACGGTTCAAATGAGTTGTCACGATATATAATTTCGAGGAGAAATAAGAAA
>JBEVXV010001098.1:0-2308 GCA_040505915.1 Sedimenticola sp.
TCAAGCTTTCATCGTTTTGTAAGTCGAAAAGAGTATCCATTGGATTGGGCTGATGGAGAGGGTCTTGCCGGTGGCGAATTTGGTGAATAGTAATCCCGGGTTTCGCAAGCTCAACCCAGGCTACGTCCTAACTGCGGACATTAGCCAGTCAGCGCTTCAATTTCCGCTTAGGTCGCAGAAGAGACCTATTGATCTGACAGTCTCTTTCAGGTCAAGTCTGATTATTACATCTCAGGCATCGGTCTGGTCGCACAAAAACCTTGAAGCGCTGGAGAATCACACTCGCTGACCGCCATGGAAGGCTGAAAGCCGAGGCGGATAGTCCCTGGTAGGCGTGGGCCGCTCGCAGCATACCCGTCGTGAGTTAGCGCCGGCCAGGGCATTAATAGGTTGTCGCGTTGGCGAGTTGATTTTGGGGACTTGGACGTCCCAAAATCTTTCACGAGGTAGCGACACGCTTGAAGCGTTATATTATATATATGCCATAAGCACCCCAAGCCCCCATCAAACCTGATTTCTATTTCAACCATAATAAAGTGGTATTAGAGAAAGCAATCTGAAAATAGGTGGTAGCCATGATCACAAGCATCGACAGCAAAGGCCGCGTCACTGTTCCTAAAAAAATCAGGGATCAGCTTCATCTGCGCACAGGGGACAAAGTTGACCTTATTCTGGGTACGGATGGGCGACTTGAGGTCATCCCCATCACTTCCAGCGTTAAGCAACTGAAAGGGATGGTCCCAAGCCCCAAGAAGAGACTCACCAATGAGGAGCTAGAGGCGGTATTACGATAGCGAGTCGTCGTGCCTGCAACCGATGCAATGCGAGGGTGTTACACTCTCCCCATGCGAATCCATCTCATCTCTGTCGGTAACAAGATGCCCCGCTGGGTACAGGAGGGGTATCAGGAGTATGCCAAGCGAATGCCTACGGAGTGTTCTCTGCAGTTGCTGGAGGTCGCCCCTGGCCATCGTGGTAAAAATGCCGATGTGGTACGGACGGTACGAGATGAGGGTGAGCGGATGTTGAAGGCGATTCCCCGTAACTGCCGGGTGGTGGCTCTGGATGTAAAAGGCAAGGGGTGGAGCACTGAGCAGCTCTCTTCTCAGCTGGGTGGTTGGATGGCTGAGGGGCAGGATTTAGCGCTGCTGGTGGGTGGTCCGGAGGGTTTGGCGGCGGAGTGTCTGCAACGGGCTGATGGTCGCTGGTCACTCTCCCCTCTTACTATGCCCCATCCACTGGTGCGGGTGGTGGTGGCAGAACAGCTCTACCGCGCCTGGAGCTTGTTGCGTAACCACCCCTATCACCGTGCCTGAGTGTCATTAGGTTTGGTGATGGTGTAGTGTGTTTGGAACGATCCGGGGTGACACGTTACTGGGCTTTCGCGGCAGAAGCGGCGACTACGGAGCTGACCACATACTCACTCCCAATAAGAGGTAATAAAGCGTTGTTAATTAAGTGACCTCTTTACACATCTATCTTGCGTCCCTGTCACCCCGGCGGAGTGAGCTTCTGACCCAGATTGGTGTTGCTCATGAGGTGGTACGGGTGGCTGTGGATGAGCGCATCCAAGCGGGTGAGGCAGCTGAAAAGTATGTGATTCGACTGGCCCAGGAGAAAGCGGGGGCAGGTTTGGTCGCCACTAGCGACCGCCCCTTTCATCCGGTACTGGGTGCCGATACGGCAGTGGTGGTAGATGATAAAATTCTCGGTAAACCCGCCAACTGTGATGAGGCGCTGGCCATGATGGCGCTGCTCTCCAACCGCAGTCATAGGGTGTTAACCGGTGTTGCCCTGGCCGGATTGGAGGGGAGTGAGAGCTTGCTAAGCGTCAGCCATGTCACCTTTCGTGAGGTGAGTGCAGATGAGGCGCTTGCCTACTGGCGCAGTGGCGAGCCCGCCGACAAGGCGGGTGGTTATGGTATCCAGGGGCTTGGGGCGCTGTTTATCTCTCATCTGGAGGGGAGTTTTTCCGGGGTGATGGGATTGCCGCTTTATGAGACGGGAGCGTTGCTAAAAAGTAGATAGAGGCGGTTGCCTCTGTTCTTGGCCGACGGCCTGTTTCTGTGCGACGTTGATCGCGGCGAGGGCGCTGCTCCTATGGGGTTTGGGAGTATATTTTCCTGTGGATTTATATATAGATTGATCATTTAAGAGTTAAGGATGAGTGAAGAGATTTTAGTCAATGTTACCCCCCCGGAGACGCGGGTGGCGGTGATCGAAAACGGTGTGGTGCAGGAGATTATTATCGAGCGCACTCTGCGGCGTGGCTTGGTGGGTAATATCTACAAAGGCAAGGTGTGTCGTG
>JBEVXV010001099.1:0-2024 GCA_040505915.1 Sedimenticola sp.
ATATTTCTGGCAACGAACTGCGATCGTCCGCGCTACAGTTTATGCGCCACATGTGGTCAGCTTCGCTCAGGGAAAGTGTCGTCTTGCGCGGGAATAGTGCCAATGATGCCTCGGATATCTCCATCTCCTGTATATTGTCTTCTACACAGTCGGTTACCACGACTGCTGCAGTCACGACAGTTAACGCACGCGATGTGAACTCGTACTCGAATATCGGACACATCCTGGGAAAGTCTTCGACAAGGTAAAGGCGATCATGTCCCTGGATAATATGCAATTCCTCCGACCTGGTCTCATTCTGCGAAAGCATACAGACAACAGGGGGTGACATGCTCATATCTGCGACAAACGCCACGAAGTCTGACGCAGTCTCGACACCAGTGAGGACGACAATCAGTTCATCAGTAGATGCTATGTACTCAGCACGGAGCGTTTCTGTATAAGCCTTGTTTGCGGGAACAACCGGCGTTTTAAACAAGAGTCGGTGACTGTCATCTCCCTCTGCATCCAATTCAAAGCAGACAAAATATATTTCCTTAGGATTACGAGGAGGACCACTGAATTCGCAAACTTTTGCAACCAAATACTCTGTTGTTTGCTTACCGAATGCCAGCGCATAGTCGGTACAGCGCTGGCAGTCATCATCGGGAAGTGCATCAAATATAGAGTCAAAAGACATGTTTTCCCATTTCATTGTGTTCAAATCAAGCGAATTAAAGCACTCATGGTCACCATCCAAAACTACCAACCATTCTTCCAGGCAGTAGCACTTGGATGGCAGTCGGCGTCGCAAAGCTGGTTCCTTCGTATCCGTATCTGCAAAACTATGTATATCATGCCAACGGCGAGACGGGGGGCTATATACATAGGCGTTCAGTGAACGGCTCACAGATGACTGAGGTGTAAACACGACTACAACACTTTCAAGTTCGTTCTCGATAGACCCGTTACCTAATTGTCCCAATTCCTGCGTGTACGTGGTGGCAATATTCCCATCACATGCTCCGAAGATCTCTGGGAGAATGAGTTCCAGCTGACAGACAAAACGCTCTCGAATTTCAATAGTTATTTGTGAAACTGAATCCCTGAGTCGATCATGAATACGCTTAATGTCCTCGATGTTAAGGGAAGACAAACGTTGGTTAGCTTTCTTTAATCCAACACAAATTACCTCCAATACCTCTGTCGCCGCAGTAAAATGCTCTTCTGTCAATCCTGTTTCCACCCACTTGGCAAGGAAATGGGCAATGTCCGGATTACGGCAAAATTTAAACGCGTTCCCGGAATGGAGTGCATGGAGTTGAACCGGTGATACATTCAATGTTTCCCCTTGGAGTATAAGGTAGTCGTGAAATCTCGACAGCAACACCGATTCTAGCTCGGTAAACCCACGACCCGCGATCATGAAATAGTATCGCAAACAGTTATCCAAGTTATGTGACTGCAATATGAATTCTACACAAATATTCTCCAGACGGCCCAACATGAAGAAAGAACTCAGCTGAACAAAGTCGTCAATGTTGTCAGTACTCAAGTCGATATCGCCCGTGTAGATGAGGTTAACGACACATTGCACGGCTTCGCTGTCGTCAGTAACGGATGATAAATCTACTTCCGCCGCTGACGTCTCGTTGAAAGCACCAATGAACATGGACCGGAAGTAGGTACTCGCTGCCGCCAACACACATCTATGTGCAGGTATGGAGCAGCCACAAACTTTCAGACGAACGTCACAGAGAGAATCGTCGTTACGTAACTCCGACAATCCAGTCACGAGTTCTTTGTAATAGTCTTCTTTTGCGTGAAATCCCACCATATTGTTATATGTTGCCCACGAACAGCTCATACACTATTTATATAGGTATGATTGTCAAGATCGCACTTCACAATCACCACATTTCTGAAAGAAGAAAAACAAAACAGTCTAAATAGTAACAAGAAGTGGCATCGTTAAACGAAGCTAATCCCCTCGCTGGCAGCCTTGATAGTAATGTAAATGCTAAGTCCAATTTCGTGACCTTGAC
>JBEVXV010001100.1:0-26045 GCA_040505915.1 Sedimenticola sp.
AATTCGCTGAACAGGGACAGGCAGAATATGCCAAGACCCAGGAAAAGGATTTAGTTAAGCGGCTTCGCGAAGATTTACTGATGCCACTGGGCGAGCATATTAAGGTATTCCCAGACCTTGAAGCTCTGATACAGGAACGAGTTGACCAAAGTCGTGAGCTTCAAAGATTAAATCAGGACGAGGATGACCTGCTAAATGACACGTCATACCAAACGTTGCTGAAGGACAAGGAAAAGTGCAAAAAGCGCAGGGATGATATTCGTACGGAGCGTGAAGATGCTGACCAGAGTTTAATTAGTTCTAATTTTCAACTTTATAAAGACCAAGAGCAGCTCGAGCAGGCAGAGGAAAAAGCAAAACACGTTTCTAGACAACGTAACGAAATACAGGCCATGCCAGGGTATGATGCCCAGTTGGCATCGGAGAAGTTTGATGAGATCTCCTCTCAGGAGATGTTTGCCGATGAGAGCGTTGATAGTTGGAAGGCTTTGAGTTCTAAAGCAGAAACTCTAGCAAATAGTAAGCAAAAGAAAGTAAGTACGAATCGAACAGATGCCCGTACAGAACTGATCGAGTATTGGGCCGAATGGGGTACCGAGCATCGGCCTATGGCTAGTTCCTCCGAAGATCATCAACCGTTGGCCACTTGGGTTGTGAGTGAGCTGTCGCAGATCCAAGAGACGCAACTGGCTCAATATGTAACTGAGGCAGAAAATGCCCTTCGTGAGGCTGAGTACGCCTTCCGTGCCGATTTTGTTGGTAAGTTGCAGGAAAATCTTGGCATGCTCGACGGTCAGCTAAGGGAACTCAACTTAAACCTCAAGACTCGTCCGTTCCACGGCCAGTACTATCGTTTTGTGAAGAGTCCTGAGAGTGATGTAAAGGATGTTTTGGAGTGGGTGAAGGACTGGAAACCTGAACAGGGTGGTGATGTAGGTGGCCTATTTGATGTGGCGGGCGATCCAAATCACCCTCATAGAGAAGCAATAGCCCGTGTGCGGAATCTACTGATGGAGGCGGCAGGAAGCGATGATAAGAGCGGAGGTGACTGGGAGGCTCGATTGGCTGATTACCGAAATTACTACCACTTCGATGTTCGCATGAGTGATGACAAAGAAGGAAAGGGAAATCCTGAGCTCCTCTCCCGTCGTCTGGGTAAGGGGTCAGGTGGTGAGCATCAATCACCGTTCTATGTCGCGATAGGTGCAGCACTGGCAGCCGCTTACCGTATCGAGCGTAATGATGATGGTGGATTCCGTGGAGGTATGAGCATCGCAGCCTTCGATGAGGCGTTCTCCAAGCTAGACCTACAGAATACGGTGAGTGCTCTTGGTTTTCTGGATGAACTTGGTCTCCAAGTGCTACTAGCCGCGCCAGACGAAAAGTACGGTCAGATAGCCGAAAACGTCGATACCATCGTGAATGTATACAGGGATGGTGCGAATGTTCATATCGATGCCGAATACATCAAACCGGCTGCCAAACAGATCTTATCATCGGATAACCCCGTTCTACGTTCTGAAGCAACATGAGCAACGTAGCACGTGCACTATTACTGAAACTCTTAGCTCAGGCTGATCGAGATGGTCGTGAGACTGTTCCGATCAATGAGTCTTCTGCAAAAGATTACTTTTCACTTAGCACTCTTTCGGAACGTGACAGTGTCCATGCAAATCTTGCCAACGTTAAAGTGGCAGGTGCCATTTCGTTGGAATGGGGAAAAGGTTCGGCGGCTCAAGATCTATTACGTATCCGGCTGCGTGATGCAGACAAGCTAGCAGAATGGCTTGGTGTCCCAAGAGCCAAGAATCACGCTGAACGAATAGAGGCCTCACTAACTTCAATAGCACCTGATTTTCCCGAGTGGTTACAGGTGGTTTATAATGAGTCACTAGGAGAGTGGAAAAAGGGTAAATCCACATTACGTGTACGAGCAGAGGAAACAGATACTGCCGTTAATTTGTTCCGTATTGCACACACAGTAAGCCGTAATGAGCAGGATGGCCTAGACCTTCGCAGATTTAGCGTCAAGCTATTGAATGACTCAAAGGCTATAGAAAATCTTCTATCTAAATTAGCACCATTACTCAGGTGCAACCCTGACTGGGAAGAGTTTGATGAAAATAGTGATCTATTCCGTTACCTTGGTCTGGAGAAGTTTGCCCCACCCATTCTCATTAAAGGTCCTCTGTGCATCAATTACTCAGATGTGGAATGGGCGATTGGTAAGTTGCGTCCATATGTTGGAATCTCCCCTGATCTGGTTTTAGGCATCACCGTAAGCTGCAAAGTGCCGTATCTCCTGACGATTGAGAATCTAGCAAGCTTTCAGCGTCATGTACGTGAAATCGATGATGATGGTGTTGTGATATATACAGCCGGATTCCCGGCACCATCGCTTTCTCAGATCATAAGAGCTCTGGATAGAGTGTTGCCAGTTGATTGTCCCTTCTTCCACTGGGGTGATAGGGATGTCGGGGGCATACGTATTTTCTCACATATTGAGAAGTCTCTAGACGAACATCGGTTGCAGCAGCATCTAATGGAAATAGACTATCCTGAGGGTAGAAGCTTCGGTGCTCAGGAGCGTAGAGCAATAGAGGCCTATGCAAGTGAGGCTGGTGAGGCAGCAGCCATAGCCCTGTCATGGCTAGATAAAGCATATGGGCCAATGGAGCAGGAGGTACTGGATCCTGTTTCTCCAGCGTGATCAGAGTAATTGCTCGATTTGTATGCATCGTAATTGCATCAGTGACCTACGAAACCGTTACCCACTCGAACCGCGAAGACATGAAGAACGTAATGCCGAGCAATTGTTCTCTCCATTCTGGCCGATGTTGGTATGTATGAAACTTGTGATGAACTTCAGAATCTCCTCCCGAATTTTTAGCTCAAATTTCACGGGTATACCAGATAAGATCTGTGGACTTCACACACTCAAATGGCATGGAATTACGACTTATTGATCTGTCGTAATTTATCTATACTTGGAGCGTTGCCCAAAGGCGGTCAAGCCTGTTCTTGAACGGCTCCCTGATTTTGCGGCTCTGCTAGAGAGTGGCGAAGATGAAGCGATAAGTCAGCAAATCCGAAAAGCCGAAACCATCGGCCGCCCCATCGGATCACCAGAGTGGCTGGATGGTTTGGAAAAACGTTTGGGTCGAATTGTGCGGGCGGGGAAGTTAGGGCCTCAGGCAAAGGGGATGAGGTAAAGTAAACTGTCACCGTAATGCCAGATGGTTTGTAATGGACAAGAAAAAACCCGCTATAACAATATGTTATGCGGGTTTCTCTTGTGAGAGTTCAGCTTGCTGATCTCTATATATATGGTGCCGAGGACATGGTTTTGACCTTATTAAACTCCGTGGCAGCTGAGATGAGTGGCTTTGTGGATATATAAAAACTTGTATGATATATAAAAATATATATACTTAATCCAATGAAGGAAATAGAGTTTTTAGGTGATTCATTAGACCAAATTCGGGATTTCTCACAGGATGCAAAGCAGGACGTCGGGTTCCAGCTCGACAAGGTTCAGCGAGGCGAAGAACCGGATGACTGGAAGCCAATGAATACCATAGGGAGCGGTGTAAGTGAGATCAGGATCAAGGATGCAGATGGTATCTACCGGGTGATCTATTTGGCTAAGCTGGAAGATGCCGTATATGTGCTACACGCCTTTCAGAAGAAAACACAGAAAACCCGGAAGGCGGATATTGATTTGGCTTCCAGGAGACTAAAGAGGTTGTTGAGGAAAAACTGATGAGCAAACGGTTCAAAAGCGCATTTGACGCCATTGCGGATACGCCTGAAGAGGCGTTGAATATGAAGCTTCGCGCCGAGTTGGTTACTGAGATTCGTGGGAAGATTGAGGCGAACGGGTGGAGTCAGAAAGAGGCAGCGGAACATCTTGGAATCACCCAGCCACGGGTCTCCGATATGCTCCGTGGCAAGCTCTCCAAGTTTAGTCTGGACTCACTCGTTAATATGCTGGCTTCTGTTGGTGGCGATGTGAAGTTGCTGGTGGCATAGGCATTTCCCCTGAGGGTCTACGGCTACGTAGATTTGAGTGTCCCTATGCTGGCGTGGATGTGTAAAACATGCCAAGGGATATAGGGCGAGGGGATAAAAGATCGTCAGGCCTGAAGTCGATAATGAGCAGGTCTGTTTTAAGAGGGAAAGGGCAGAACCCAGAAACGACAAAGGCCTGCATAAGCAGGCCTTTGAAGGTGCCTAGCAAGAGCTAAGCCTGTATGGTGCCGAGGAGAGGACTTGAACCTCCACGGGCCAAAGCCCACCAGCACCTGAAGCTGGCGTGTCTACCAATTTCACCACCTCGGCATTTCTTTACGAATCAGGGCAGTTTTTGCGCTTCAACATTAAGAGGCGCGTACTTTATAGCGACATTAATCTCTTGTCAACGCTATAATAGCGGATTATTCGTTGTCGTATAGGAAAAGCCTTGTGGCGAAACGCAGTCGTAAAAGAAACACCCATGATCTGGATCCCCATAAAGCGCGGGAAGCCAGAAAGTATGATAATCCCATTCCCAGTCGGGAGTTTATCATGGATCATCTCTCTGAGATCGGCGCGCCGGTCAAACGAGAGGTGCTGGCAGAGGGTCTTGGACTCTCCTCTGATGATGACCTGGAAGCCCTTCGTCGGCGCATCAATGCGATGGAGCGGGATGGTCAGTTGGTGAGTAATCGACGGGGTGGCCTGTGTGTGGTCAACAGTGAGGATCTGATTGCTGGCCGGGTTATCGGCCATCGTGACGGTTTTGGCTTTTTGCGCGCTGACGAGGGTGGCGATGATCTGTTCGTCTCGCCCAGAGAGATGCGCGTGTTACTTCACGGTGACCGGGTGGTGGTCAGGGTGGTGGGTGTTGATCGCCGGGGGCGCAAAGAGGCGGCCGTGGTGGAGGTGCTGGAACGGGCCAACCATCAGATTGCCGGGCGTCTCTACCTGGAGTCTGGGCTCGGTTTTGTCGTACCCGACAATAAACGTCTGACGCAGGATGTTGTAATACCTAGCAGCGAACTGCTGGGTGCCGAACATGGGCAGATGGTGGTGGTGGAGATTATTGAGCAGCCCACCAAGCGGACTCAACCGATTGGTCGCGTCAGCGAGGTGCTGGGAGAGCATATGGCTCCCGGCATGGAGCGGGATATCGCTATCCGCTCTTATGACCTTCCTGTTGATTGGCCACAGGAGGTGGAGGCGGAGATCGCAGGGCTGGAACCTGAGGTTCCGGAAGCGTCGAAAAAGGGTCGGGTGGATCTGCGCAAACTGCCTCTGGTGACCATTGATGGTGCAGATGCTCGTGACTTTGACGATGCGGTCTATTGTGAAGCCAAGCCCAAGGGGTGGCGGCTGCTGGTCTGTATCGCTGATGTCTCCAGTTACGTCACACCGGGCAGTGCCCTCGATAAAGAGGCTTATGCTCGTGGTAACTCGGTCTACTTCCCTGAGAATGTGATTCCGATGCTACCGGAGGTGCTTTCAAACGGCCTCTGCTCTCTCAATCCAAAGGTTGATCGCCTCTGTATGGTGGCTGATCTCTACATTAATAGAGAGGGCAAGATCACTCGCACGAAGTTCTATGAAGCGGTGATGAACTCACATGCGCGCCTCACCTACGATGAGGTGGCGGATATGATTGTCGAAGGGGATCCTGCTCTGTGCCAAAAGTATGCAGATCTGCTACCCCATCTCCATGAGCTCTACACCCTGTATCAGGTGCTACACAGTTCAAGAAGTGAGCGTGGTGCGATCGATTTCGATACCACTGAAACACGCATTATCTTCAATGAAGATCGCAAAGTGGAGTGTATTGTGCCGACCATCCGCAACGATGCCCACCGCTTGATTGAGGAGTGCATGTTGGCGGCCAATGTGGCCACAGCGCGCCTGTTGTTACGTAAAAAACAGCCCGCCCTCTACCGAAACCATGAGGGACCCCAGTCAGAAAAACTGCTCAATCTGAAGGAGTTTCTCGGCGAAGTGGGTCTGCGTCTGCCGGGGGGGGAGAAGCCCGAAACCAAAGACTATGCGGATCTGCTCGACTCAGTAAGAGATCGACCCGACTCCCACCTGATCCAGACGGTACTTCTGCGCTCTCTCTCTCAGGCGAGCTACGGGGCCGAAAATCAGGGCCACTTTGGCCTGGCTTTTCCTGCCTATACACACTTTACCTCACCTATCCGTCGCTACCCCGATCTGGTTATCCATCGTGCCATCAAGCACACGCTGATCAATGGTACGGCAGATGAATTCACTTACTCACACCATGAACTTCAGGGGGTGGGCGAGCACTGTTCAGCGACTGAACGCCGGGCTGATGAGGCGACTCGCGATGTCGATTCCTGGCTCAAGTGTGAGTATATGATGGACAAGGTGGGAGACTCCTTCGACGGCATTATCACCAGCGTTACCTCGTTTGGTATTTTTGTCGAACTGGAGGATATCTATGTCGATGGGCTGGTGCATATCACCGCGCTTGATCACGACTACTACCACTTCGACCCGGTGGGTCACCGCCTGACGGGTGAACGTTCCGGTCGCATCTTCCGCCTGGGTGATTCGTTACGGGTGCAGGTGGCGGCAGTCAACCTTGATGACCGCAAGATCGACTTCGTGCTGGATGCCAAAAGTAAAGCAGACGCCGGAAAACCTAAACGCAGCCGTCGGCAGAAAAAATCGGCAGCAGAGAGAGGGGGTAAGCCGGTACAGACGACTTCGCCTTCTCCAGTAGGGAAGGGTGACGATCAACCAAAACCTATCGCGAAGAAAAAGACAGCAAAGAAAAAGAGTGCGAAAAAAAGAGTGGCTAAAAAGCGTGTAGCGAGAGCGGCATCAGAGAGGCCGGTGGTAAAGAAAAAGAGCGCTAAAAAGAGAGCCACAAAGAAAACAGCCAAAAAGCGGGTGGCTACATGAGTTGCTGGATGCAGGCTTTTGGGAGTATGTCCGAGAATAGGGAAGATGATCTGTGACTGAGCATCAACTGGTTGCCGGTCTTCACAGTGTACGCACGGCATTGAAGCATGGTTCAGACTCGGTAGCTGAGGTCTGGGTGGAGAAGCGACGCAAGGACCGCCGTATTAAAGAGGTGATCGGCTTGGCCCGTGAGCTGAGTGTCACTCTTCACCAGGTTCCACGAGAGGAGTTGGACAACTTGGTGCCTGGCGCTAATCATCAGGGGGCGGTGGCACGCACCCTGGCACCCACGGCCATGGATGAGAAAGATTTGAAGGGGCTGCTCTCTAATATTGATCATCCTCCCTTTCTTCTTATTCTTGATGGGGTACAGGATCCACACAATCTAGGTGCCTGTCTCAGAAGTGCTGAGGCCGCCGGAGTTGATGCCGTTGTCGCCCCCAAGGATCGCTCCTGTGGATTGACACCCGTGGCCTGCAAGGTGGCCAGTGGTGCAGCAGAGATCTTGCCGTTTGTTCAGGTGACCAATCTCAGTAGAACCCTCAAATGGCTACAGGATGAGTTTCGCATATGGCTGGTAGGTACCGAGGAAGAGGCAGAGACGGCACTTTATGATGCCGATCTCAAAGGCCCCCTTGGTATCGTTATGGGGGGAGAGGAGAAGGGCATGCGTCGCCTTACCGGGGAGCAGTGCGACCTGCGGGCCAGCCTGCCAATGGCGGGAAGTGTCGAGAGTCTTAATGTATCGGTTGCCGCCGGTATCTGTCTCTTTGAAGCGGTCAGGCAGCGGCATTAGTCACCCCCTTAGGTTTTATTTTTTCCACCGGCATTCCCGGTAAATAATGAGCTGAAAGTTATCCATCTGCACTGGGTTATTGAGAAGTTACTGAGGAAGCACTCAACGCCAACATCTATGCTACACCTGCTTTGGTCAAGGAGAGACCCGAGCCGGTAAAACGGATCTTCGGTAACCTTGGGGAGGCTAAGCAGGCGCTGCTGCTGGTCGGCGTATTCGGTGAGGAGTAGGGCTGCAACTAAGCGCAGAAATTACACGGTTCGCTCCCCCGTCTACAGTGACTTCTGATGGGATTAGGGTAGATAAACAGCCACAGGCGGCAGCCACCCCTCGGCCTGGTGTTCAGCCACCACCGAGGTAAAGATGCCGCCTCGGACATTGAAATCTGCCGTCAGGCGCATAAAACGGGGTTGGACCGCTGCCACCAGATCGTCAAGGATCTTGTTGGTCACCGCCTCGTGAAACGCCCCTTCATCCCGGTAAGACCAGACGTACATTTTCAGGGCTTTTAACTCCACGCATAGTTTATCCGCAATATATTCAATGGTCAGTTCAGCGAAATCGGGCTGGCCGGTCATCGGACAGAGGCAGGTAAATTCCGGCACATCGATACGAATGGTGTAGTCGCGTGCTGGCTGGGGGTTGTCAAAAGTCTCCAGGGTTTTGCTGGGCTGGCTTGGCATGGTAGTCAGGTCTCATGGGTATAACAGGAAATTGCGGTGATTATACGGAATTTCCTCTCTGCCAGGAATCATAAAAAGGAGTGGCGAGAAAGCGCTCCTACGGGGAAGTGCGGCATAAAATATACTCGGGTGAAAACAGCCCAAAAACAGGTATAGCTGAATAGTTACCTTTTGGTTTTATTAATTATAATAATCAAATGGATAGATTTGTTTATTTATTTAGGTAGTTAATAAATATTGATCTGCTTGTCACAAAGGACAGCTGGATGTATCTTATCGTTTCATGCGCCTAGAAAAAATAAAACTCGCAGGATTTAAATCCTTTGTCGATCCGACCACGGTCTATTTTCCCAGTAACCTGATTGGTGTGGTTGGGCCAAACGGCTGTGGAAAATCGAATATTATCGATGCCGTGCGTTGGGTGATGGGCGAGAGTTCAGCCAAAATGTTGCGCGGTCAGTCGATGGCTGATGTCATATTCAATGGCTCCACCAGCCGCAAGCCGGTGGGTACCGCCAGTATTGAGCTGCAGTTTGACAACAGCGACGCCTCCGCCGGAGGGCAGTATGCTCAGTACAACACCATCTCGGTAAAGCGTCAGGTATCCCGCGACGGTCAGTCAAACTACTATATGAACGGTGTGCGCTGCCGCCGACGGGATATCACCGACCTCTTTCTTGGTACCGGTCTGGGGCCACGCAGCTACTCCATTATTGAGCAGGGGATGATCTCACGGCTGATTGAGGCGAAGCCGGAAGATCTGCGGTCGTTTCTTGAGGAGGCGGCTGGCATCTCAAAGTACAAGGAGCGCCGCCGCGAGACGGAGAACCGCATTAGCCGCACCCGGGAGAACCTTGATCGCCTTAATGACCTGCGTGAGGAGATATCCAAACAGCTGCAACATCTCCAGCGACAGGCGGCAACGGCGGAGCGTTACAAGGGCTACAAAGAGCAGGAACGGCGTTTGCAGGGGGAGCTGCTTGCGCTGCGCTGGCAGGTGATGGATGACGATATTCGAGGCAAAGAACGCAATATCACTGAGCTGGAGACCGACCTGGAAGCGGCGGTCGCTAAACAGCGCAGGCTGGAGGCGGAGATAGAGCAGAGCCGGGAGCTGCACACCGAAGCCAACGACCGTTTCAATGAGATCCAGGGGCGCTACTACGCTGTCGGTAGTGAGATAGCCCGTCTCGAACAGGCGATTCAGTTTGCCAAGCAGAATCGTGGCAAGTTGGAGTACGACCTGCATCAGGCCGATCAGGCTTGGCAAGAGTCTACAGATCACCAGCAGCAGGATGCTTCGCGTCTGGAAGAGCTGGAAGCTGAACTGGAAGCGCTGGAGCCAGAGCTGGAGCAGGTGCGCGAGGTCGAGATGATCTCTGGGGAGCAGCTTGCCGAGGCAGAGCAGGCGATGGCGCGTTGGCAGGAGGAGTGGGAGAATTTTAACCGCATAGCGGCGGAGCAGGCACAGACGGCCCAGGTTGAGCGTACCCGCATCAACCATTTCGAGGCCCAGGAGCAGAATCTCCAACGGCGCATGGAGCGCTTCCAGATGGAGCTGCAGCAGCTCACCGATCAGAATTTGTTGGATGAGATTGCCGAGCTGGAGATGACTGAAGAGGAGCGGCAGGAGCAGGCCGTCCTGTTACAGGAGCAGCTGAGCCATACGGTGGAGCAGATTAGTGCCATCCGTGAGCAGAATGCCCAGCAGGTCAACACACTGGATGAAACCCGTGCCGGACTACAAGCGGCCCGTGGTCGTTACGCTTCCCTGGAGGCGCTACAGCAGGCGGCGCTGGGCAAGCAGGGCGATGTAGTAACCCGCTGGCTGGAGACCCAGGAGCTGGCCGAGGCCGTCCGTCTGGCTGAAAAATTGGTGGTCGATGGGCGTTGGCAGCGGGCGGTGGAGACGGTTCTTGGATTTCACCTCCAGGCGATCTGTACTGACCGCCTCGACACTCTCGGTAATACACTCGATTCTCTGGAGAGTGGTTCCCTGATCCTGTTTGATACCGTAGCTCCGGCTAAGCCGGTTGCTACAGCCCGCGGTGACCTGGCCGCAAAGGTTGAAGCCCCCTGGTCTCTCGATAGCCTGCTGGCGGGTGTCTATACCGCCGATACGGTTGAGCAGGCCCTCGCTCGACGGCAGACCCTCGCAGCGGGTGAGTCGGTGATCACCCCGGATGGCGTATGGCTTGGAAGTGACTGGCTGCGTCTCAACCGCGAAGGTGACGAGACCAGTGGTGTGCTGGAGCGGGAGCAGGAGATTCGCGAGTTGAAAGCGCGCTTGGAGCTGCTCACTCGCCAGGCGGAAGATCTTGCCGCAGGTGTAGAGAACGGTAGGGAGCGTCTGCAAGAGACTGAGCAGTCCCGTGAGCAGGGACAGCGTCATCTCAACGAGATCAACAGAGCTCTTTCGGATCTGCGCTCCAGCCTCAGTGGTAAGCGCACTCGGGCGGAGCACCTGAAAAATCGCAGTCAGCATATCGACAGCGAGATGAGTGAGTTGCGTGAACAGATGGAGCAGGATCTGGAAGATCTTGAGATGGCTAAGATGCGCCTGCACGCCGCCCTTGAGGAGATGGAGAGCCTGGGTGAGCGACGTGAGGGCCTGGTCCATCGGCGGGATGAATACTCATCCCGGCTGACGGATATCCGTGAAGTTGCTGAGCATCAACGAACACAGGCTCACGAAATTGCTTTGCGGATCGAGTCGATGCGCAGCTCAAGAACCTCTCTGGTACAAAACACCGAGCGCATGAGTAGTCAGCTTACTCACCTTGCCAGCCGCCGTGAAGAGCTCACTCTTGCACTGGAGGAGGGTGAAGAGCCGATGCTCGAGCAGAGCGAGCAGTTGGCGGTGCAGCTGGGGCTGAGGGTTGAAGTTGAGGGCGAGTTGACCCAATCGCGCAAAACGCTGGAGGCGATCGATATCAGCCTGCGGCGCTTGGAACAGGAGCGTTCCGAGGCTGAACAGCGTGTACAGCAACAGCGCATGACGCTGGAGCAGGCGCGGATGCGCCGACAGGAGGTGCTGATCCGTTGCAAGACCCTGGAAGAGCAGCTGAAAGAGAGTGGCTTCCAGCGCGATCAACTCTTTCTTGAGATGCCGGGTGATGCCACCGCCGAGGCGTGGCAGGAGGAGGTCGAACGGATGGATATGCGTATTCGTCGGCTCGGTCCGATCAATCTGGCGGCTATCGATGAGTTCCAGGAGCAGTCGGAACGGATGACCTACCTGGATGCTCAGCATGCCGATGTCACCGAGTCTCTTGATACGCTGGAGAATGCCATCCGTAAGATTGATCGCGAGACCCGTACCCGCTTCAAGGAGACCTTCGATCAGGTCAATAAAGGGCTGCAGATAAAGTTTCCGAAGCTGTTTGGGGGTGGTCACGCCTATCTGCAGCTGACCGGTGATGATCTGCTTGACACCGGTGTGACGGTCATGGCGCGCCCTCCCGGCAAGCGCAACTCCAGTATCCATCTGCTCTCAGGGGGTGAGAAAGCGTTGACGGCGGTGGCCCTGGTGTTTGCTATCTTTGAACTCAACCCCGCACCTTTCTGTATGCTTGATGAGGTGGACGCTCCTCTGGACGATGCTAATGTGGGACGCTTCTGTGAACTGGTGAAGTCGATGTCTGACCGGGTGCAGTTTATCTTTATCACCCACAGCAAAATCACCATGGAGATTGCCCACCACCTCAGTGGTGTCACCATGCACGAGCCGGGTGTCTCTCGCATGGTCTCGGTCGATGTTGAGGCGGCGGCACAACTGGCGTCAATGTAGCGGGTATAGGACTGATTATGGATGCTGATTTTCTTCGACTTCTACTTTTTATTGCCGGTGTTGGATTGATACTCGGTATCTACTTCTGGGATCGCCATAAACAGGTGAATAAAGTGGTTCACGCCATCAAAAAGGCCCAGAAGAGGGAGGAGCCCACCATCGATAGCGAGCCGGATATCAAGGATGATGCCGGTATTGAACCGCGAAATGAGCCCGCTTTAGATGCAAGGCTGATGGCAGAGCAGGTTGCCCGCTCTATCGCGGACTCAGCAAATCGCTATAGGTCTGATCAGTTGCCGGAAGAGGATGTTGAGAGCGATGAGGTCGATCTACCGCCCCCTGAGACAGACGCTGTGCCGAGTGAACCCCCTTTGCAGGTTTCTAGCGATGAGCATGAGGAAGCTGAGCCGTTTTCACCTAACCCCTCTGCCGAGGATGAGTCTGACGACGATGTTGACCAAGCGTTAGAGCAGTTAGAAGCGATGGTTCAGGAAGAGCATCTGGATACCCCGATAACTGAACAGGAGAGTTTCTCATTTGCAGCGGATCACCCTGAAGATTTCAGCGGCAGCCTGGAGACGGGGAATCTGCCAGTAAAAATTCTGCAGCTCAATGTGGTGGCGCGCAACGGCCAGTTTTGTGGGACGGACATATTCAAGGCGGTGACTGATCTGCAACTGGTCTATGGTGATATGTTGATCTACCATCGTTATGATGGTGACCCGGCACGCGGGCGTGTGCTCTTCGGCATGGCCAGCATGGTTGAGCCGGGTACGATACCCACCGATAACCTGGATAAGTTTTTCACCCCGGGGCTGACGCTGTTTGCACAGCTCCCAGGTTATCAGGATGGCATAGTGGTCTTCTCCGATATGCTCTTTACCGCAGAGCGCCTGGCGGTAATGCTCGATGGTAATCTTCAGGATGGCTCCCATAGCGACCTGAGCAGACAGACCATAAGCCATATCCGTGAGGGCATACTCGAACACCGGCGTCAGGTTAAGTTAGCTCGTAGCTTGAAAAGATGACAGCTAACCACCCAAGCCGACGTGCAACCCTGTTGCGCGACCAGCTCAATCATCACAATTATCAGTATTACGTACTCGATACACCGACTATTCCCGATAGTGAATATGATCGCTTGATGCGTGAACTGCTGGGTCTGGAAGCGGAGTATCCCGAGCTGATCACTCCAGACTCACCCACCCAGCGTGTGGGTGCCAAGCCTCTGGGCAGCTTTGGTGAGGTGCTTCACCGCTTGCCGATGCTCTCTCTCGATAACGCCTTCAGTGATCAAGAGATGGAGGATTTTGACCGTCGGGTAAAAGAGCGCCTCGAGCTTGATGGTGAGGTGACCTATCTGGTCGAGCCGAAACTTGATGGCCTGGCGATCAGCCTGCGCTATGTCGATGGTGTGCTGGTGCAGGCGGCCACCCGTGGTGACGGCAGTCGTGGTGAGGATGTCACTCTCAATGTGCGTACTATTCAATCGGTGCCGCTACGCCTGCTGGGGGAGGGGTGGCCCGCCATCCTGGAGGTGAGAGGGGAGATCTATATGCCTCGCGCCGGATTTGAGCGACTTAACCTGCAGGCGCGTGATTGTGGAGAGAAAGGCTTTGCCAACCCCCGTAACGCCGCTGCTGGCAGTCTGCGTCAGCTCGACCCAAAAATTACCGCCAAGCGCCCGTTGGCTATGTTCTGCTACGGTTTTGGTGAGATAGCCGGTGGCCCACTCGAGGCTAACCACAGTAAGAGCATTCAACGCCTCGCCGACTGGGGGCTGCGCATCTCTCCTGAAATGAAGGTGCTCACTGGTGTGAATCAGTGCCTCGATTACTACCGTGAGATGGGTAAGCAGCGGGATAGCCTCGACTACGATATCGATGGCATCGTCTACAAGGTCGATAACTTCGAGCAGCAGCAGAATCTCGGTTTTGTCTCCCGCGCACCACGCTGGGCCATTGCCCGGAAATTTCCCGCCCAGGAGGAGATGACCCGCCTGCTGGCTATTGATATACAGGTGGGCCGTACGGGTGCATTGACACCGGTAGCGCGTTTAGATCCGGTAACCGTAGCGGGTGTCGTTGTCACCAACGCTACCCTGCACAATGAGGATGAGATTCGCCGCAAGGGCGTGCGTGTAGGTGATACGGTGATTATCCGGCGGGCTGGCGATGTGATCCCTCAGGTTGTGAGTGTGGTGCTGGAGCATCGGCCCGAGGGTACTGAGCCTTTCGATATGCCCCTTGCCTGTCCCGTGTGTGGCTCAGATGTGATCCGCGATGGAGATGAAGCGACCCTTCGTTGCAGTGGTGGCCTCTTCTGTCCTGCCCAGCGGAAAGAGGCGATTAACCACTTCGCCTCCCGCCGGGCGATGGATATTGAGGGGCTCGGTAACAAGCGGGTGGAGCAGCTGGTGGATGGTGGGTTGATCACTACACCGGCGGAGCTCTATCAGCTACAACAGCCTCAGTTGTTGGCACTGGAACGGATGGGAGAAAAGTCTGCAGCCAACCTGATTCAGGCACTGGAGAGGAGCAAGGCGACAACGCTTGGCCGTTTCCTCTTTGCCTTAGGTATTAGAGAGGTGGGAGAGCGCACCGCTCAATCATTGGCACAACGATATGGTGACCTTGGGGCGCTGATGCGGGCGGATGAAGAGGGTCTGCTGGAGGTTCCGGAGGTCGGGCCGATTGTCGCCAGTCATCTAGTGACTTTTTTCCAGCAGCCCCACAATCTGGAGGTGATCGATGCGCTGATTAAGGGCGGCATTCATTGGCCGGTGGAAGAGCTGCCGGATGCCGCCAATCAGCCGTTTGCTGGTAAAACCTTTGTTCTTACCGGTTCTCTGAGCCGACCTCGTAGCCTCTTTAAAGAGGATTTGCAGGCGCTGGGTGCCAAGGTGGCAGGCAGTGTTTCAAAAAAGACCGATTATCTAGTTGCCGGTGAAGAGGCGGGCTCCAAACTGGCCAAAGCGGAAAAGCTGGGAGTCACTGTTCTTGACGAAGCGGGCCTCGAAACTTTGCTAACCCAACCGTAACTATTCGGCTACACTCGTAATGCTTCCGCTCCCAGCCCACGCTCCTTACCCCCGTCCATGTGGGTAATCAACTCCGGCCCCTGCCGTTAAAAACTGTACTTCAGATCGACAAATACCCGGTCATTGTCACCAATGGCATTGAAGGGGATCTTGTCTCCACTATGGTAGGTGATCACTCCGCCGGTAAGGGTGAGTGCATCGGCAAGGTCATAGGCGAGAGCGGCGCGACTGAAGCCGCCACCCTCTCCCCAGTTGTTAAGAGTGTTGAGTAGGGTGAAGTGGAGACGGTTATGGAGGTAGTCTCCCTGATAACGTATCGCCGTCTGTAGTTCATCTTCTTTCACCCCATCCCCGGCAAGTAGCGAGGCATAGTCGTGAACATGTCTGTTGACGATCTCAAAGGAGAGAGAAGCGTCTTTCAGACCAGAGTATTCAACACCCAGCAGCAGGTCACTGCGTGAACGTTGCTCTCCCATCAGGCTGCTGTACTCCATCCCTCTGAAATGGGCCACTTCACCTTTGAATAGCCAGTTGCCGGTGGCCGCATTGATGGCAGCGCCGGCCATGGTGATTCGGCTATGGTAGCGTTTGGTTATGCCTGAGTGGGTCTCCATGTGAGGCTGGTCATCGAATAACCGAGCACCATAGAAGGCGATATCCCAGCCACTGAAGATCCCGTTTAAGGCCAGTGCATACTCTGTATTGTCACCCCTACCTGTTGGGATTACCTCCGCCGGTTGCAGGCTGGTGAAGGGGTAGTAATCACTGCCGTAGGGGGCGCTCTTATTAAAGCGCACCTCGTGGATGGCGAGGGCGGTGAGGCTCCAGTCCCCCCGGTACCAGTCGAGGCGGGTCATCGTGAGCGGGAGGCGAAGATCCTCAATATCGACCATTCCCATCTGGCGGCTGTCGAGGGGGTTAATTACGTCATTGACCCGTAGGTTGTCAGACTTGCCCCAGATAACAGTCTGTCGTCCGATCTTGAGATCAATATCCCGGTTGAAGCCACCCTGGACAAATAGCTCCCCCAGATCTCCCTCCTGTTGATGGCTGTTGAGGGTTTGAGGGGAGTAGGTGCTGTCACGCAGCTGATAGATGAAATCTCTTGCGATGGTGCCATCGCCATGGAGTTTCCAGTTGCTGTTGAGGGCGTAGTCCAGTTCCAGGCTTAGTTTGGTACGCAGTCGTGAGAGACCTCGGTAGTCGCTGTTGCCAGCAGAGACTTGCTGGTGGGCGTAGTTGAAGGCACTGGATAGGGTTACCGCACCGGATAGTTGCCAGGGGCTGGTGGTGATTGCTGTGGTCGTGCTTTCAGCGGGGGCAGGCTCCTCATCAAACCCTTCCAGTGCCTCCGCTACACCATGTTCATCGTTTGCAGTCTCCTCTTCAAAGCCCTCCATGACCTCATCAATATCAGAGGTGGCGGCTGGATCTTCATCAAAGCCTTCCAGTACTTCATTTAGCTCAACATCAGCAGATAGAGTGGGTGTGCTGTAGCAGGCAAGCAGCATAAGCAGAGTGATAGAACGGTGTGGGCGTTTGATCATTCACTTCTCCAGAGAGTGGGTACAACCACCCCGGTAGGCGCGGTGCCCTCGCCACGATGAACGTCGCGCATGCTCCACCCCATGGCTGGTAAAAATAGCCTCGTAACAGGGGCTACTGAATAGTTACAAGCTATAACCCCTTTTCCAGGCGGCGGAGGCTAAACAGGCTCTCATCCAACGACTGATTGAAACGAATGTCATTAAACCGCAGGATGGTTTTGTGCAGGGTCTTTTTTGCCTTCTTTGTAGTCATGGTCATCTCAGTGGCTACCCAAACACCGTCTATCTGGTGCAGTTTTGGCACATCCAGATACTTGAGCTTGTTACCTTCATGGGTCCAATGGACGGCCCGCACCACCATGAAGTTATCCTGGCGGACAAACAACAGGGATTTTTTGTAGCCAGTCTCATCGATCTCCTCCTCGGTCTGTGGGGTTGCCTGGATCAGCCAGGTTTTGGCGCCGCGCACCGCTTTCTCTTTGAGAATCTCAAATTTATAGGCATCAAGATTTTTTCCGGTCATATCCGAGTAGTTGAAATCTGAGCCCATAAAGCTGCCCGACTTATCGGAGGAGGCGATTCTCTTGGATTTGCCTAAAGCGGGAAGATAGAGCCACTGATCATCATCTTTCTCGTAGGCGTCATAGTCGTAGGTGAGAAAGCCGGTGTTCTTAACATCTGCCGGGCTCTGAAAAAACATAATGAACTGGGTATCCTTGCCCTTATCTTTGGCGAAACGGCGGATCTTTCGTTGCCGCTGGTGACCATTTTTATCTATTAAATACATCTCCATGTTGAGAACGGCGTTGTCGCCATCATCACGATCATCTACCCGTTGCATGATCTCCCGGCCTGAGAGCTGGGCGGCAACTGTAGTTGAGAATATCCAGCTAATAAGCAGGAGGAGTAGAGAGAGGTTGCGTTTTGACATGGTGTTCTCCAATCAATAATCGCTGTCATCGGGTATCAGGTGAGTTTTGTGTAGCTCTTTCATCAGGGCGGGAGCAAGGAAAAAGTCAGCTGCTAGCGCCATTAGAATGGCAAAGCCGGTGAGCAGGCCAAAACTCCTGATGTTGGACATATTGGCAAACATATAGAGGAAGAAACCACAGGAGAGCACGATACTGGTGACCAGTAGCGCACGACCGGTGGTTAGCAGCGTTTGTCGTACCGCTTCATGTACATCGTTTGTTTCTTGGTGGTAGCGACGATAGTTGTGCATAAAGTGGATGGTGTCATCCACCGCCAGACCGATAGCGATACTGCCGATCAGCATGGTAAAGAGGTCTAGTGGCAGGCCGATCCACCCCATCAGCCCGAGGGTGAGAATGATCGGTGTCAGGTTGGGTATCATAGCCACCAGGCCGATACGGATATCGCCAATCAGCAGAACCATCATCAGGGTGATGATGGCAACGGCAATAAGATAACTCTCTGCGGTACTGATCATGGTGGCGTGCATGGTGCGCCCGAGCAGTGCCGCCATGCCGGTGACGGTGATGCCGACATCCTCCCCCAGCACCGTCTGAAAACGATTTTTGATGTCCGACATAAAGTCGTTATAGAGGATGCCGTCTACCCAGGGCATACGGGCGGTAAAGCGTGCCAGCTGAAAACGGCTATCGACGAAATCCTCAAGGTCATCGGAGCCGCTGTTCTCAAACAGCAGAAACTCCTGTGCAATGAGCTGACGGTCATCGGGGATGGTGTAGAAGTCGGCCCTATTTTCGTTCAGCGCCTGGTTAATCTCTTTGAGAATGTCTGCGACCGACAGGGTTTTTCCGACAAAAAGCTCACCCTCGTCAATGCGGTCAACATCACGATTGAGTTGCTCCAGCCCCTTCATGATTTGTGGCTCATAGAGCCCATTCTCCCTACCCGTATCGACAATCACTTCCAGTGAGCTGGCGCCGTTCAGACGGCTATCGATAAAGTCTGTTCCGATACGCACCGGCTCTGTCTCCGGTAGCCAGGTGAAGGGTTTGTGAGAGAAGCGTATCTGGGCGACACCTGCCAGACTGATAATCAGCAATCCAAGACTGATTGTCAGTACCAGGCGTGAGCGTTGCACCGAGAAGCTCGCAATTCCCTCCATTATGCTATCCATCAAAGCGTGTCTTTTATGCGCGCTTTCACTCACTTTTGCTTTGATAGGAAAGATAGAGAGCAACGCGGGTATCAGTACCAGCGTGTAGATCAGAGCGATGATAATACCGCTAGCGGCAATTTTTCCCAGATCGCTGATCGGTGCCACTTCCGCTCCTGAGAAGGAGGCGAGACCGGCGGCGGTGGTCAGTGAGGTCATAACGATGGCGAGGCCGGAGTGTCCCAGAGCGTGGGCGATGGCCTCTTCCCGGTTGTCACCCAACTGCAGGTTGCGGTAGAAGATCGACAGTAGGTGAACCGAGGCACCCACCCCGACAGCTAACAGAAAGGAGGGGAGAATCTGTGTTGGAAGCTTGAAGGCAGTGCCGGTCAGCCCCATCAACCCCAGTGTGGAGAGCAGGGACGTGATGACCACCAGCAGCGGCATCAGCACCCCGGAAATCCGACGAAACAGCAGTGCAAGGATGAAGGCGATGGTGGCGATCGCGATGAGCATAAAGCGCTTCATATTACTCTGCATTGAGCGTTTGAGTACATCAGCCACCACCGGTGTTCCAGCCAAGTGGATGCGGAAGTCATCGGCCCTGTATTGGTCGGTGATGCTACGGGCGGCATTGACCAGTTCGCTGTTTTCAGCATCGCTGAGAAAGGGGCGCTTGTCTGTAGTGGCTACGGTCTCGAGATCTGTTTCATCGTCGAATCCAGCCATCACATCCCCTTCATCATTGCCTCCCGAGTAGGCATCTGTCTTGATGATGATGGTGGTGATGGTGCCATCCTCGGAGAGCAGCATGTTGCGATAGAGGGGGTTGTCCATCGCCCGTTCTCTGATCTCCTGTAGGGCGGTTTCGTTTTCAGGCCAGTTTTCCAGCAGCTCTTCAACAATCAGTTGTCCGTCGGCTCCACGGGTATTTCGGGCATTGATCAGGCTGGTGATGTCATCAAGATAGGGTAGGTCTGACTCCAGTTGATCGTGTAGTGCCTTTAGTTTCTTCAGGAAGGTGAGGTCAAATACCGCCTCGCTTTCGATGGCAATAATAACCAACTCATCCCGGCCAAACTGTTCACGAAATTCATTGTATTGAAGCAGGGTAGGGTCGTCATCGTGAAGGAAACCTTCAGTAGAGGTGTCCATAGTCAGTTTAGGTAACTGGCTTACCAGCCCAGCGATAAAGAGAGCCGCCAGCAGCAGAACCTTCCAATGATTGTGGTAGACCAGATGACCAAAGCGCTCAAATCCGGTTTCAATTTTATGCCTTATAGCGGTAGTCATTTGGTTTGCTCTCCATCATTTTTTCTAACCGAGGCGATAACCAGATCTACTATGTGATCCACTACCTCATCGGTGGATATGAAATGTCTGTTATCCAAACCCTCTTGTTTCAGGTGGGTCATTCGTGTGCGGATTGGCTCATTGGTGTTGTAGAACATCAGGCTACCTATGATCAGCATATGGGTTATCAGGGGATTGACCTGTCGAAACTCACCGGCTTGACACCCTTGTTCAAGAATTGATTGCAACAGAGAGAGAACACGTCCCATCTGCTGTAGTGCCTGGTCTGGCAGATTACGCCCACCATCAGCGATCTCTCTCATCATGATGGGGGCGAACCTTGATGCTATACCGGTATGCTGCGCGATGGTTTCAATAAACTGCTGCAACTTCTCGCTATGGCCGTTAACCACGGCGGTCTGCTTTATCACCTCATCCGCCATCTGGCCGATCACCTGGGTGATCATCAGCTCATAAAGGGCTCGCTTGTCCCCCAGTTGATAGTAGAGGGTCGCCTTGTTGACTCGGGCAGTAGCGGCGATCTCGTCTACCCGGGCACCTTCAAAACCCTTTTCAGCAAACACTTTGGAGGCGGCATCAAGTATCCCTTTTGCGGTGGAGTTTCTATTATCTCGGGTCATCTGAATATAGGTAGTGGCGATTCAACCGAACGGTTTAACCAATGGGTTGAATTATTTCTGGTTAGGGTGCTTGGGTCAAGTTAAAAATTGTTCTGGTGGGGCTTGCTGAGAATAGGGCTCCTACTACAGAAATCCCATTTTGGCCCGAATGGTAGTTAACTTAGGAGCCATTTCACCCTGCTTTTGGTAAGGGCGACTTCAGTCGCGAAGGAGTCTGACGCGACGTTAATCGCGACTAAAGTCGCTACGGCATAAAGGGCGCTTAAGTGCCATTCAATTTTGATCGATTTTCCTGATCATTATTATCTATAACCCTTTGTTTCTTCTTGTCAAACCGCTAATTAACGGCTACTATCTGCACCCTTTTCGTCTGTTAGGCATGAGTGGGAGTCAATTTTGAGCTCAACCGGTAACCTGCTTTTTCATGTTCGCCCTGGAGGAAAGCTTAAGGGAACACTACGTGTTCCTGGCGATAAATCAGTCTCCCATCGCTCGATTATGCTCGCTTCTCTGGCCGAGGGGGTGACCCAGGTTAGCGGTTTTCTTGAGGGCGAAGATAGCTTGGCTACACTGCAGGCCTTTCGCCAGATGGGGGTGAAGATAGAGGGGCCAGAGCAGGGGCGGGTGATCATTCACGGCGTTGGCATGAGCGGGTTGAAGGCTCCTGATGGCATATTGGATCTGGGTAATTCGGGTACTTCCATGCGACTACTCTCGGGTCTGCTGGCAGGGCAGGGGCTTAACCTCACCCTTAGCGGCGACAAGTCCCTCTCCGGCCGGCCGATGCGCCGAGTTACCGAACCTCTGGGACAGATGGGTGCGCGTATCGGCACCGCTGAAAAGGGTACTGCGCCGCTGGTGATTGGGCCGGTATCCAGCCTCAAGGGGTTCTGCTATCAGATGCCTGTGGCCAGCGCTCAGGTGAAGTCCTGTCTGCTGCTGGCCGGTCTCTATGCAGAGGGTGAGACCTGCGTCATTGAGCCAGCCCCCACCCGTGATCACACCGAACGTATGCTGAGAGGCTTTGGCTATCCGGTAGAGCGCAGGGGCGATAAAATTTGTCTCACAGGCGGTGGTAAGTTGACTGCCTGCGATATTGATGTGCCTGCCGATATCTCATCGGCCACCTTTTTTATGGTGGGAGCGGCCATTGCAGAGGGTTCAGATGTCACTCTTGAGCATGTCGGTATCAATCCGACCAGGGATGGCGTGATATCCATCCTGCGCCTGATGGGGGCAGAGATCGAGGTGCTGAATCCGCGTGATGTGGGAGGTGAGCCAGTAGCTGATCTGCGTATACGCGCCTCATCCGGCCTGAAAGGGGTGCAGATACCAGAGGCGTTGGTGCCTCTTGCCATTGATGAGTTTCCTGCGCTGTTTGTTGCGGCCGCCTGTGCCGAAGGCGAGACGGTACTTACCGGTGCCGAAGAGTTACGGGTCAAGGAGAGTGACCGTATCCAGGTGATGGCAGATGGTCTTATCACCCTGGGTGTCGATGCCAGAGCGACAGATGATGGAATTATTATTCAAGGTGGAGCAATAGGCGGAGGTCGGGTCAATAGCCACGGCGATCACCGTATTGCCATGTCTTTTGCCATGGCGGCACTGCGGGCAAAAGAGGAGATTATTATCGACGACTGCGCCAATGTGAATACCTCGTTCCCCGGTTTTGTCGAGTTGGCTGCTGGGGCCGGTTTGGATATTTGTGTGGATGAGGGAGGCGAGTAATGGTTCCTATTGTCACTATTGATGGGCCCAGCGGGTCGGGAAAGGGCACCATTGCCGGGAGGTTGGCGCTACGCCTGGGTTGGCACTGTCTGGATAGCGGTGCACTCTATAGGCTATTGGGGCTTGCGGCGGAACGTGAGGGTATTAGTATCGATCAAGTCTCTAACTTAGCGCATCTCGCTAGAACTATGGATATTGAGTTTCGCAGTGACGGTGTCTGGCTCAACAACAAGGAGGTGACTATTGCCATACGCACCGAGCAGGCGGGCAATGCGGCATCAAAAGTAGCCGCCATACCCGAAGTAAGATCTGCTTTGCTGGAGTGGCAACGGGCGTATGCCCGTGTGCCAGGCCTGGTGGCGGATGGCCGGGATATGGGGTCTGTTGTTTTCCCTGAAGCCGGGGTGAAAGTTTTTCTTACCGCATCAGCGGATGAGCGAGCTAAAAGACGCTATAACCAGTTGAAAGAAAAAGGATTGGATGCTAATCTTCCCGATCTTATCACTGAGATACGGGAACGTGACGAACGGGACAGTAGTCGCAGTGTTGCTCCTCTACTGGCGCCTGATGGTGCGTTAGAGGTTGAATCGACAGCACTCTCCATAGATGAGGTGCTGGATTTGGTTCTGGATAGAGTACGAGATACCTTCCAGGAACTCGATATTTAGGTGGTCTATTAACAGGCCTTTTTTTAACTACAGACATCGGCCGGTGATACTGGCACGGTGAGAGTCGACTTAGTCGATTCAGGATTTTTTTCTCATGACAGAAAGCTTTGCAGAATTATTTGAAGAGAGTATCGCTAAAACACAGCTACGCTCTGGTGCCATCGTCATAGGCACAGTTCTTGAGATCACTAATGACATGGTGATCGTTAACGCCGGACTCAAGTCTGAAGGTGTTATCCCCAAGATCCAGTTTTTGGGCTTGGATGGTGAAATCGAAGTCGCCGTTGGTGATCAGGTAGAGGTTGCGCTGGACGCCGTTGAAGATGGTTTCGGGTCTACCCGCCTATCTCGCGAGAAGGCGAAACGTCACCATGCATGGAGAGTTCTGGAAACAGCTTTCGAAGCAGAAGAGAATGTCACCGGCCGCATCAATGGCAAGGTGAAGGGTGGTTTCACAGTAGAACTGGGCGAGATCCGTGCATTCCTGCCGGGCTCACTAGTCGATGTGCGCCCTGTGCGCGATACCACCTACCTGGAAGGCAAGGACCTGGAGTTCAAGGTTATCAAGTTGGATCAGCGTCGTAACAACGTCGTTGTCTCCCGTCGCTCTGTGGTCGAGAACGAGTATAGCGCCGAGCGCGAAGCACTGCTCGAGAGCCTGCAGGAAGGTATCGAGATCAAGGGTATCGTCAAGAACCTCACCGATTACGGTGCATTTGTCGACCTTGGTGGTATCGACGGTCTACTACATATCACCGATATGGCCTGGAAGCGCGTCAAGCATCCTTCCGAGGTGGTTGAGATCGGTGACGAAATTTCTGTTAAAGTCCTTAAGTTTGACCGTGAGAAACAGCGTGTCTCCCTCGGCCTCAAGCAGATGGGTGACGATCCTTGGGTCAACCTCTCGCGTCGCTACCCAGAGCACACCCGTCTGTTCGGTAAGGTTACCAACCTGGCTGATTACGGCTGCTTCGTCGAGATTGAAGAGGGTGTTGAGGGTCTGGTTCACGTCTCCGAAATGGATTGGACCAACAAGAACATCCACCCCTCCAAGCTTGTACAGCTGGGAGAAGAGGTCGAAGTTATGGTTCTGGATATCGACGAAGAGCGTCGTCGAATCTCTCTGGGCATGAAACAGTGCCAGAACAACCCATGGGATGAGTTTGCAGCCAACTTCAACAAAGGTGATCACGTCACCGGCAAGATCAAGTCGATCACCGACTTCGGTATCTTCATCGGTCTGGACGGCGGAATTGACGGTCTGGTCCACCTCTCCGATATCTCTTGGGATGAGAACGGAGAAGAGAGCGTCCGTGACTTCAAAAAGGGTCAGGAGCTGGAGACGGTTGTTCTCTCTGTTGATCCAGAGCGTGAGCGTATCTCCCTCGGTGTCAAGCAGCTGGATAAAGATCCGTTCTCCTCTTACCTGGCGACCAACAGTAAGGGTAGTGTTGTTAACGGCGTGATCAAAGAAGTGGATGCTCGTGGTGCTGTGGTTACCCTGGATGAGGGAATCGAAGGCTACATTCGTGTCTCTGAGATCTCTCGTGACCGTATTGATGATGCTCGCACCGTGCTTAAAGAAGGTAGAGCGATTGAGGCCAAGTTCATGGGCGTCGATCGTAAGAATCGTACCATTACCCTCTCCATGAAAGCGAAGGATTATGCTGAGGAGCAGGCTGCAATCAAATCCTACACCAGTGGATCTACCGGTGGTTCAGCCACGCTTGGTGATCTGCTTAAAGCCCAGATGGATGGGGCTGAAGATTAATCAGATTGTTAAGCAGGTATTTTTAAGAAACAGCGAATACCTATAGCGGCATCTGAATGTGTTATTCAAGAGATATCCAGGGATGGGTATTTCTTGATATCAAGTAATTAAGAAACAGCTGGAACCAACCAGGTTTTGGCCCTAGATGGGATAAAGAGAAGAATGACAAAATCGGAACTGATTGACGTCATCGCAAAAGAGCAGGGCCATCTTGCGTATCGTGATGTTGAATTATCGGTAAAGTGTATTTTGGAGCAGATGAGCCAGACGTTGGCCTCTGGGGAGCGGATTGAAATCCGTGGATTTGGCAGTTTCTCCCTGCACTACAGACCTGCCAGACAGGGTAGAAATCCAAAAACAGGGGCTTCAGTAGCGCTTTCTGGTAAACATGTACCTCACTTCAAACCGGGAAAAGAGTTGCGTGATCGCGTCAATGCAGCCCTTAAACGGCAGAACGAAACGGGCTAGTACCTCTAATTAGAGAAGCTTAAGCCAGCTTATTAGGAGGTGCTATTTTTACTGGCATCTCCTGGATGGTTATTTATAAGCCGAAAGCCTTTAAAGGTTTTCGGTTTTTTTTTTGTGCTAGAAGCCCATCAGAAAATAGGCTCGGTAGTGACGTCCACTCAACAGATGTGGTTAACCCACCACGGTTTTTCAGCTATGGCCCAGGAGCCTGTCCTATTCTCGGACAGGCTTCTGGGCAGGGGTACAAAGTGGCCAACTACGGAATCTATGGTTATGGTGTCAGTAACCACTGAGCGCCATGGAGATGAGGTAGGCTAGGGTTACTAGTCCAATCGAAATGAGGTGAAGACGGCTATCTTCTTGCTGGAATTTGATAGTAACATCCTGCTCCATGAGTGATGGAATAAGATCTTGTACCTGTTCTCTCATGATGTAGTGAGTATCTGTTTTCATGATTGATCCCTTTTTTATCGGTAGTAGTTTAAGAATTTATTCTTCCTCTACCTGTAGAGCCTGCGCATAAACTAAATTTCCAGCACCTAATGAGTCAATAAAATAACCAACTAATATACTAAGGAATAGCCTGCGAGGATGAATT
>JBEVXV010001101.1:0-4189 GCA_040505915.1 Sedimenticola sp.
ATATGTTTTGATGAAGATTGAAGAAAAATATCCCAAAATAATCATCAAATACTCCCCTTTTTCTGTTTCGTTTATTGAAAACATTAGAGTAACATCAACATAACATGATTTTTGTCAGTTCCAACTGTATTTTACTATAGTCTAACATGTCCACGTGGACAAGTTAAGATATGGTGCATGAAACAGTTATTTCCAGTAAGATTAAACTGCTTCCATTTGTATAACATGCATACATCAGTGTAAATTAGTGGAGAATATACGAAGTGTTATCATAGTGTAACCGGTGTATTTTGGTGACTTTTGGAAGCCATAGTGTACAAGGATTTAGCAGTATTTTGAGTTTTATGTGGGATAATGGATTCAACAACAATGGACTATCATCCGGCGGTGAGTTGTCAGAACCGGTTTTCCCCATTAGCGGCGGGTACGCCAATACCCATTACAGCACAAGGCTCGGCCCCTCGTTTTGTTGTGCCACCTCACATGCAACATCTGCAGCTGAACAGTGATCCCCATCTGTTCACCAACATGTCTAGTGAGGAAAAACTGTCCTACATATTGGTTAAGGTTTCCAACATGGCGGCGTCACAAGAAATGTTGGTCAGTGAGGTCGGAAATATCAGTGCATCCGTGAGATCTATTCACCAGCGGGTCGACCGTATTGAGTCGTGTTCTGACATGCATTCGCGTATGCTCAAATTACTAGCATACAAAAGCATTGACAACGAAGCTAGAAATCGTAGAAACAATTTAATATTCCGTGGGATTGGTGAAGATCGGGGAGAGTCAGGCGTTTGCTGTTCGAGATTGATACAAGACTTTATTTCCCAGGAACTAGGTTGTGACGCCGAGCGCGTGTGTATAGACCGCGCGCATCGCCTTGGGCAGAGGGGTTACTGGGTCAGAGGCGTGTACACTAGGCCGATAATTGTCGCTTTTAGGGATTTTGAAGATGTTGAAATGATCCTGAACCAATCATATAGATTAAAGGGCACATTGTTTGGCATTAGCAGGGATTATCCACATGAGATTGTAGAGGCCAGGAAACGATTATTTCCGGAATTTAAAAAGGCCCGAGATGCGAAACAAAAACCGTCAATTAAATACCCCGCCCGACTAGTTGTTAATGGCCACACCGTGAACGATGCATTCCCTGATTGGACTGATGTTATGCGTACGGACAGAGTGTCAATGCTGTACAAGTTAGATAGCCAATCGCACGATAGACGCTTATACTCAGTATCTACGATTGATGACGCGACAAACAATGTTGACAGGGCTAATTCTGTTGACCAGTCTATTCCACGACACATACACCAGACTAGTGAGAGTCCTGTACATCATCAACCAAATATACATGTGCAATTCGCTCCCGCTCTGGACGGCGCCACTCATGTACACATGACACCAGACCCCAGGCCCCCGGGAGTAAACGTATCACGTGATATGTCACATATAATGGAATCTACTTCTACATGTCCCAACGGAATCATTCGTCCCACAAGTGTTCCGCCTACGACAAATGACATTTTATATTCCCAGGCCGTATCGCGCAACATCCATTCATCAGCCGACTCATCAGAAGCTATGTCCCAGTCAATCATTAACCCTGCGGCCATGCTTCCGAACAATACCTGTGATGTCAGAAATATCTCGAGTGACCGAAGTGGTGTGTCCAATACACAGTCGCAGGTAAACAATAGCATACCGGGTTACTCAAGCGGAACCAGCACGCGTGCCAACGTAAATACTACGGTGACGGTTCATTCAAGTAAATCCGGGTCGACATCTGGCACGCGCGGGAACGACGCGACCAATCAGAGGGAAGAGCGCCGTCAGCCGCGCAGCCAAAGTGACATTACTAGACCGACATTGACTGTGGGCGACCAATAGGAATTGAGGGAGAGTTCACATAATTACAATATTAGATTTGCACTATTGAATGTACAGGGACTAGTGACAAAACGTATAAACAAATTACATTCACCGGAAATTATACATCTTTTTGAAACAAGCGACTTGGTAATTTTTACCGAAACATGGACAGATAACTTCAGTGAGTTAAATGTTGACGGTTTCGAATTTTGTGCTTTACACCGCGAAATTAAAAATCCTAAAGCTAAGCGAAATTCGGGTGGGATAGTTGTATATGTCAGAAATGCACTCGTTGATGGTAATACATTTTTAACATGTGTTAGTGATAGCCATATATGGCTCAAGCTAAGTAGTAATAGTTTTGCTTTTGAAAATGATCTGTACATTTGTGCAGCATATGTCATCCCGGAAGGTAGCAGTAGGCAATCGGCTATAGAATCTGACGTTTTCAGCGATATTTCCAACTATATGATTGATATACTAGAACACAGAGACCCTAATTGTAATTTCATGCTCATAGGTGACCTGAATTCCAGGTGTGGTTCACTACCAGATCACGTGGTTGATGACGCTGATGCCCATATACCTACATTGCCAGATGATTATGTGACTGATACGGGTTTATCGCGCGTGACACAGGATAGGGTTATTAACAATAACGGTCGCAGGCTAATAGACTTCTGCAAAGAAACGGGCACCCGTATTGCTAACGGCAGAGTAGGTGGCGACAATGGCAAGTGTACGTATGTTGGCAGCAACGGCAGCAGCTTAGTAGATCTGGTGATAGTAAATGCAGATATTCTTAACTATTTCTCTTCTTTTGTTGTACATGATCCAAATATACTTTCTGATCACTGTGTTGTACAATTTGCACTCAGGTGTGTATCAACGACTGCACAAAATAACAATCATGTAGATCGTGATAAGTCGGAACAAATAGGCAGCTATTATAAATGGAATAATGATGTCATTGACTCTTATAAAACCAGCCTAGAATTGCCAAATATACAATGTAAATTTCATTCGTTAACTGAAATACTAAGTGCCGACCCTACCGTAAAAGATATTGATGATTCTGTATTGGGGCTCAATGATATTTTTGATATAGTATGCACACCTTTATTTAAAAAGGCAAATTACCCATCTAGTACACATGCACAGTCACATAAGTCTGATATACACGATGCATCATGTGACGTTTATAAAACTATATTTATGAATAAATTAAATGCATATAGGATTGATAAGACTGATGTAAACAGGCAAAATATGGTCTCTGCGCGATCAGATTTTAAGAAAGCAGTACGTGCATATAGGTTCCAGCAATCGAAGCAAAAAAACAATAATTTATTAGCGGCCAAAGTGAATAATGCTAAAGAATATTGGAAGCTATTAAAGCAGGCTTCTGGTATACGAGCCTCACCTAAAATACCTGCAGACTCTTTTGTAGAATATTTTAGAGCAATAAATAATCCTTCTGATCCATTTTTTCAAGCTGACGAGGATATTATTCATTTCAACGAAATAGTTCTGAATGCAGAAATTAAAATAATGTTTGAAGAATTAAATGTTGAAATTTCCTGTTCTGAAATAGACAGTTCAATCATGCAGTTAAAGAACTCAAAAAGCGGGGGACCTGATATGGTATTAAATGAATTTTTGATACACGGGAAAGCTGTTTTACTGCCATTTTTATCGGCGCTATTTAATGCTGCGTTAAATAAAGGATATTTTCCTGATGCCTGGGGCGAAGGTCACATAGTACCGATACATAAAAAAGGTAATATTAATCTGGTGAATAATTATCGTGGAATAACTTTACTAAGTACAATAGGGAAACTGTTTACTAGGATATTAAATAACAGACTTACAAACTGGGCTGAGCAATATTTTGTATATGTTGAATCTCAAGCAGGATTTCGAAAGAATATGGGCACCGTTGACCAGATATTTGTACTGCATGGTTTAATATCGCATATCATAAACAAAGGATCTAAATTGTTTTGTGCATTTGTCGACTTCTCTAAGGCATTTGATTACATAGTGCGTGAAAATATGTGGTATAAACTGATAAAACTAGGAATAAGAGGGAAGCTGTTTAATGTCATTAAATCTTTATACGAAAATATTAAATCCAACGTTAAATTTAATAACACCCTCAGTGACGAATTTTCATGTGAATTAGGTGTTCGTCAGGGCGAGTGTCTCTCTCCCTTTCTATTTGATATGTTCGTCAATGATTTGGAAGATGAATTTTACCTTAAAGGGGTAGAAGGGATAGCTATTGGTATGATTAAAATGCTGTTATTTCTAT
>JBEVXV010001102.1:0-2977 GCA_040505915.1 Sedimenticola sp.
TATCCAGAACTTTAAAGAAGGTAGTTCAAGTACAGAATCTGCTAACATCAGAGACATGCTGACATTCCTGTTTTCTGAATACGATAAACAATATGCGGACACTATCAGTTTCATCAAGCGGCATGACTGCGATATTATGCAAGCCGAAGAAACTTCGCTGTCTTTAGTGCGAAGCTATGTCGCGCTTAAGATAACAACCGCGTTGGAAAAAATCCAGAATAAATTGAATGCTGATAAGGAAAGAAGAAGTGTAAGTAGTAATCGTTCCAAGATGTCGAGCCGTAAGAGCAGCCGTTCCGAGATTTCGACTTGTAGCAGTGTACCTAGTGTTACTAAGAGTAAAATTAAGCTCGAAGCTGCTCGCGTAAGATTAGAGTACGCGAATCGCGATGTCAGTTACCAGTTACAGTGTGCTGAAGTAGACGAGGAAGCTGCCCGGTTGAAAGCGGAGTCAGATAGAAGAAGACGTAAAATAACCACGCAACAGGAACTTCTGAAGCTAGGAAGTGATTTTGCCGTCGCTGAAGCCGAATATCGTGCCATAACCGATGAAGAAAGGGACGACATTTCTGTCCATACTAGTGAATCAGTAGCTCAGATACGCGAAGAACGTATACAATCGTACATTACTGAAAATACAGAGAGTAAACACGATGTCCATGAAAGTAGTACAAAGCTTGATGAGGCGTACATTGAGCATCAGAATGTTTCCACAGACAATGCTAGGCTAAGTCAAAATACAGAAAACGGTTCGGTTTTGCCAAATATGTTCAATTTGAGTGGGCTTGGTGGTACTGCGGCAGCAGACAGGGTTGAAGTAAATTTGTCATCAAACCTGTTTGGTGTTGCAAATGAATCAGAGAGTAAACATGGTAATGTAGTCACTGACATGTCAAATAGAAAAGGTCAATCCCATTTACCCACTGACATAGTTGATGTTAATGTATCTAGGACAGATAATCTAGGTTACGTGGCTGGAAACAGTGTCAATGTAACTTCATCTCAGAGAGAAAATCCGGATACTATCGCATCAAACCTGTTTGGTGTAAATGAGATTGAGAGAGCTACATGTAGTTTTGATTATGTTCCTACAAATTGCGTAACCACGGTGCAAGGTAAGAGCCATGGTACTGTAGACACAAGCACTATAGATATAAGGGTTCCTCAAATGAACAGTATTGGTGTGGCAAGTGCAAACAATACACGTACATGTAATGTTGATGCTAACCAACCTTCTTCATCACAAACTGCTAGTGTTACCTCAGAATTCTCTAAGTATCTTGTTAAACGAGAATTGCTCATAACTAGGTTCATATGCTTTAATGATCAACCAGAGTCTTTCCCTGTGTGGAGGGCAAGTTTTGCAGGTTTATTATCAGAGCTGGATGTTACGCCTAGGGAAGAGCTGGACCTGCTGGTGATGTATTTGGGTCCAAAGTTGTCCATACAGAGTCTGCGCAACGCCAACGCTTCCAATCCCAGCAACGCAGTCACTCGGATTTGGGCGAGACTAGAGGAGAGGTATGGCCGACCTGAAATGGTTGATGCAGCTCTAAAGGCGAAACTTGCTAAGTCTCCGAAGATAGTGAATGCTGGAGATTACCATCGATTGTACGAATTGGCAGATATTATGGGAGAAATTGAGTCGATCAAAGAAGATCCTCGATACAGTGCGCTTTTGGGTCTGTACGATACGTCAGTGGGAGTCAATCAGATCTTGGTCAAGTTGCCTCACATGATCCAGCAGAGGTTGATTGACAGAGCATCAAGATACAAGCAGGTGCATAGTGTAGCTTACCCCCCTTTCAGTGAGTTTACCTCATTCATGCGCGATATGAGTGCCCGTTGTAATGACCCCGGACTTTCAATTGTCTTGCCATCAGATCGTCCAAGCAGCTCATTCACCAAAACCTATGGACCATTAAGACAACGTGTAGATGTACGTAAAACTGAGGTTTTGCAACAACCAAAGAAGAAGCATAGCTGCCTACTTCACGGACCAGGTCATCCGTTGAATGCTTGCAGACTTTTTCGCCAGAAGCCAATTGACGAGAGGAGGAAGATTTTGAGGGAAACCAAGCTATGTTACAGGTGCTGTGGTACAGACGCTCACTCGTTCCGGAACTGCAAGGTCGATGTCACGTGTATGGTATGCAGCTCAAGTGGTCATGCCACTGCTATGCACACAGACTCTCCTTCGGGTCGGGCTAATCATGGCGGGGAGACATTTGAAGCAGAACAGACTTCACTCAAGACCTTTTACCCGAGCGAGAAGTCAACAGTCAGTGCTAAATGCACGGCTCTTTGTGGAGACGCTCTTGCGCTAACACAGTCCTTGTAAACATCTTTCCTACCAATCAGCCGGAGAAATCGGTCATGGTCTATGCAGTACATGCCGACCAAAGTAACAAGACATTAGGCAGCGCAGCCTTGTTCGATAGTCTTGGGATATCAGGTGATGTTCGCCAATATTCGTTGTCTTCATGTGCTGGCGTGACAACAATCAATGCAAGACATGCTTCAGGACTTACAGTTCAGTCTGTTGATGGATCGAAAGCCATAGAAATTCAAGATTTGATCGAATGTAAAGTTCCCAATGATAGATCAGAGATTCCGACTCCTGACATTGCCCGTAGTTATCCTCACCTTGAATGTTTGGCCAACAACATTCCCCATCTGGCAGACGCAGCAGACGTTGGACTTCTGATTGGAAGAGATGTCATCGAAGCGCACCATGTAGAGCATCAAATCCTCGGTCCAAGGCAGTTGCCATTTGCTCAGAAGTAGCCACTAGGATGGGTCATTGTGGGTGAAGTGTGCCTCGGGAAAGTCCACCAACCACTGGACATAAATTCGTTTAAGACTAGTCTCATGAATGGGTCACGTCCAAGCATCTTCACAGCCTGTGAGCAAAATTTGACTCTTAGGGAACGCCGAGACCCGAACGACGTTGGAGCAGATGTCTTCAAAACCACTA
>JBEVXV010001103.1:0-5446 GCA_040505915.1 Sedimenticola sp.
GGCATGTGTACTGTTTTAATGTATATGTGATGTATTTTATTCTGTGTACATGTGATGAGACGAAAATAAACTACTATTCTATTCTATTCTACGTTACTTTTAAAGTATATGTTGTGACCACCCATGAGTGAGTGGTCGCCCTTGGGAATGGACGCATGTTTTGAACCGGTGAACTTCGCTAGTGAAATTTTGAGGAATTCATGGTGTTACAGTTCGTATTTGGACCAACGAAGGTACTGTAAATATGCGTTTGTGATTCTGAGTCTAGTTCCGAGTGAAATTGTGAAATAGACCACCAAACTTTGCTGTATTGGTGAATTTTATATATTGCACGGGAAGATTTCTACTCGAGGCATATACACCTGTGTTACCTGTGTTACCTGTGTTACGGCTGAGCGAGCGCTATACACAGTATACGCGATATATTTGGCTATATACACCTAAGTGTAACTGGCGTGAACAGCTGACTGCCTTTGTTTGTGTCGTAGTGTGCACAGAATGGGAGTTGACTTGTCGACATATCGGTGGCGGATTGGCAGTTTTTCGCAACCCATCAAATGCAAGGACGCCATGAAAACGTTGCTAGTAAGCAGGAGTAGTGTTTCGCTATGTATTCGAGTACTGTTGTTCTTTCTACTCGTTGCCCAGTGCGTTGAAGTTAACCCCGGGCCTATGGACTCGTCTAGTCGAGGGGCGGCAGGTGGCAGGGGCGTAACCAGTCGGGGTGCAGGTCGTAACGCTAACCGTGGATCGCGGAACAGTCTTGGTGCACGCACGCAACCTGGGAATGATACTTACGCGGAAGCTGTGCGGTCGCCCCCAGTTACACGTAACTCGCAGAGACTCACGAACAATAGGGGCCAGCATGACATAGCAACTTGGTTGAACACTGCTGATAATGTGCAAAGTGATCGGTCACGACAGCCACCCGCTCATGGCAACGACAGTATAGTGTCAGATGCAGCATCTACAGTATTTGACCTGAACATCGATGATGGCTCGTTTAATGCTACATCTCGGGTGGATACCACGTCATTGCTTCTAGAAATTCGTCGAGATGTGAAGACGATGAACTGTAAATTTGACACGCTGGAGAAGTCCGTGAATGATCTAAAGTTAGATAACACATTACTCCGACAACAAAATGCTGTACTGACCGAGAAAGTTGAGACACTGTCACATAATGTTGAAGACGTGCAGAAAGCATCACTCGAACACGAACGCAAAACGGAAAAACTCGAGGCCCAGTCACGTCGTGAAAACCTGAAGTTCCATGGGATCGCGGAGGATCGAGATGAGTCGTGTGAAGAAAAAGTTCGGCACTACCTATCCGATATCGGTGTCGATGAGACGTCCATATCCATTGATCGCGCGCACAGACTTCCTGGCAGGTCGACGCCGAGGCCCATCATTGTGAAGTTTCCCTTGTATAAGGATCGTGAGACAGTGTTTAAATCCTTTAAACAACATCGCCGGAACCCCGATAATGCCTCTGGAGCCGCAAGTGGAATCCGTGTAACAGAGGACTTTCCGGCTCGGGTGATTAAACATCGTACAGGGTTGTATCCTTTTATGAAGGAGAAACTTGACGCTAATTGTACTGCATTCTTACGTTATGACAAATTGGTTGTAGATGGCGTCACGTACATTTATGACGAGGAGACCAGAAGTCCAGTTTCCGTGGTTAGATAGGGGTCAGGTCGAGGCCTTAATACAAATAGTAATACTGTATCAGACACTGTACATGCTACTTCCAATATTACAAAAACAATTATTAATGTTTGTGCCGTCAATATCGAGGGGTTTGCCAAGTATAAATATGATGTTGATTTCTTGAATTATGCTAAACAGTATGATATTTTCGGTATGTGCGAAACGTGGGGTAGCGATCAGAGTGATTTTGATGATACATTACATGGCTATGATCACTTTGATTATATACGTCCGAGGTCTAGTCGTGCTCGGCGTAGTTCCGGTGGTGTTACCGTATTTGTAAAGGATAGTTTAATTAATACTGGAGTTGTCAAGCGTATATTTGAAACTTTGACCGATTGTGTGGTGCTGCTGCTAAATGGTGAGCTATTAGGCAACCTAAATGATATTATAATGATTTTTGCATATGTGTCCCCTGAAAATTCACCAATATATAGAGAACTAGATACTAACGGCATATTGCTACTGTATAATCAATTATTTGAAATTGTCAGTCAATTTCCGACTGCAAATCTATTTTTAGCCGGTGATTTGAATAGTCGTATAAAACTATTGTTGGACTATATACCTCAAGATACGATTGATCATGTATTTGGGGAAGATGTCAGTTACCCATCGGACTCATTTTGCATGCCTAGACAATCTAAGGATCACATTGTGCACAACACGTTCGGTCTATCGTTAATAGACTTATGTTGTACATATAGCATTCATGTTCTGAATGGCAGGTTATTTCGCGATAACGCAGGGGAGTATACATGTTTTGCAAACAATGGTGCAAGCGTGGTTGACTACATGATAGCTTCCTCCACCTTATTTTCTTATGTTACGGACTTTGGGGTAAGCAATAACATGTTTTCTGTACATTGTCCCGTATATTGTACTTTTACTTTCGAAGGTAGCAGCACTGCTCGCAATCAGTCACGTTCTTCTGAAGAACAGTTACATAAATATGACCGTCTTATCTGGAATGAAAATTGTAAAGATTCGTTCATTGTCGAGTTTCAACGTCATATGCGACACTTTATGGATAATTTGGTCGATTTAAATGTCACTGATTCTGTACCTGCTTTTATTGACATGTATAAATCGGCGGCCGATAATATGCTGTACAAACGAAATGCGTCGACGTACACTAATAAATGCGATAACACACAACCGCCTTGGTGGAACATGGAATGTTCCCGTGCTAAACGTAGCAAGTTCCAGCTACTTCGGCAATTTAGAGTTTCCAATGACATGACTGATTTGCAATTATATAAACATGCTAGAAATAAGTTTAAAAATGTATGTAAGAAATGTAAGTCAAATTACGAGAGACAAAATCGTAATAATCTTGTAAATGCACGGAATAGTCCAAAGTCATTTTGGAGCATAATAAAGAAATCCTCTTTGAAAACCAATTGTGATGTAAATCGTGTTTCTAGTTCTGAATGGGTTGACTACTTCGCAACGTTGCTTAATAAACCACAACCAAATGACGAGTTTAGTCCCGATGAAATATTATCCGACATCTCTGTCAATGTGAACAACGAAGATTTAAATAAAAGCATTACAGAATCAGAGATATTAAGTGCTATAAATCATGTTCATTCCAACCGTGCGTCAGGCCCTGATGGGGTCGGTATTGTCTTCTACAAAACTACCGTTACATATATTGTACCATATTTGCTTAAATTGTTCAATCATATTTTCTCTAGTGGCCATGTACCAGCTAGCTGGGGCGAAAGCATCATAACGCCTATTCATAAAGCTGGTTCGAAGGGGGATCCAGGCAACTATAGGGGCATTTCTTTAATTAATAGTTTATGTAAAGTATTCACATGTGTAATAAATAATAGACTGCAAGCCTTTTGTAACGATAACTCAATTTTAGATGAGTCTCAAGCCGGTTTTCGAAAACACTATTCGACTGTTGATAATATTTTTTCTTTAATGGCGATTGCTCAAAAATACACATCTAGGCCTAGGGGACGATTCTATTGTATATTTATAGACTTTTCTAAGGCGTTTGACTCTATACAGCACAATATTTTATGGAATGCATTGCTAAGGAAAAGTATTGATGGTAAAATGTTAATAGTCTTAAAATCTATGTACAATAACCTTAAGTCATGTGTTCGTGTTGGAAATGGATTATCGGACTTTTTCTCTTGCAATATTGGCACGAGGCAGGGGTGTATATGTAGTCCAGTAATATTTTGTCTATTTATAAATGACCTTGTGAACTATTTAAGAGGTACTTTTGACCGAGGTATATTTGTTACAGAAGAAATATGTGACCTACTTGCACTTATGTATGCCGATGATGTTTCTAGTTTTAGCGAGACCTCTATACAACTGCAAAGGCAAATTGATTGCATTTCAAAATTTTGTGAAAATGTCAACATGCAAATTAACCTTAGTAAAACTAAGGTCATTGTGTTTAGAAATGGAGGTCCATTACGTAGCTATGAAAAGTGGTATTATAAAAATGAGTTAATTGAAACTGTTTCCGCATATAAATATTTAGGTATGTTCATGACTCCTAAATTAGTATGGTCAAAAACTCACGAGTATGCGTCTAAACAAGCACAAAAAGCTGTATCATGTATATTTCGCTATCAACGTTCGTTTGGACTGTTTTATCATAGAGATATATTCAAATTGTTTGATTGCATGATTAAGCCAATATTATGTTATGGTGCAGAGATTTGGGGCTTTCAGTATGTCGATCGCATTGAAAAGGTGCAAATTAGTTTTTGCAAACAATACTGTGGCTTGCCACAACAGACAGCAAACGTATTTGTATATGGTGAATGTGGTCGACTTCCTTTATGTATTACATACATGCCTCGTTGCATAAAGTATTGGTTAACCATTCTTCGAATGGGCAGTGACAGATATCCCCGCCAATGTTACAATATGTTAAAACTCTTAGATGATAATGGTCGTAAAAACTGGGCTAGTAATGTTAGGATGTTATTATTTTCTTATGGATTTGGCTATATTTGGCTAGCTCAAGACGTAGGTGATATCAACTATTTTCTAAATGTTTTTAAACAACGAATACATGACTGCTATAAGCAAAAATGGCATGAATTACTACATACGACTAGTAAAGCTGACACATATAATGGTTTTAAGTCTGCACTCGAGCCTGAAATGTATTTATCTAGTGATCTAACTTATCCATATAGGCAAATATTAGCCAAATTCAGATGTTCTGCACATTGTTTACTAATTGAAACTGGTCGACATTCAGGTATTGATAGAAATCTACGTTATTGCCCAACCTGCAGAGAAGACAATACATATGTTGTTGAATCGGAATATCACTTCTTTTATGAATGTAGTACCTACGAAGACTTACGCATGAGGCTATTCAGTGCTTCATTTCTTAGAAGCAGAAACATTCATTCTTTCAACAGAATAATGTCAAGTTCAAATATATCGGATATACATATTGTAGCCAGATTTCTTTTCTTAGCATTCGAAAAACGGAAAAGCATGGTCCATGTTTGAAGTATTGAGTATAACTGAAAGTGTAACTGTAGCTTTAATTAGTCTTCGTACGTACTATTCAGAAACGACGTAACATTCTCGCATTCTTATGCTATTTTCTGGGTCATACATGCAAATATGTGCAGGTGATATACATGTAGTAGGGTATCACTCATTCACATGTATGTTCGTATTGTGTGATATTGTGGGCCGGTGGCCTGTATTATCAGAATAAAAACATTGTACTTGT
>JBEVXV010001104.1:0-3126 GCA_040505915.1 Sedimenticola sp.
AACAACAACAAGTTAAGGACAGTCTACTAGGCAGATCTACTGAACACCCACTGGTTGTAACAGAAACAACAGTGCATGCTACCTCAAGGCAAACCAGTGATATACAAAATGTTGATAAGGAAGATTTGAAACATATCTCAAAAACGTCAAATGGACTTGTAGAATCAAATGACCCAAGTAGTAATGTATCTGCAACGGAAAAGAAGCATTTTTTGTGCGTACCGAGCCTCAAGGCGAATCCGCCGGACAGTCTACTGTCGGAGAGAACTCTGCTCATCACAAGAATGTGAAAATATCCACTGTAAACATTGAGGGGGTTAAATCTAACATTCCATATCTTATTGAACAATCACAAGAGGAACAAATATTCTGTATTTCTGAACATTGGCTATGGGACTTTGAAAAAACAACAGTTGAAAATATCCTACCAAAGTATAAGGCATATGTTAGATGTACAGACACATATGATCCTATTTCATGTTTCAAGTCTCCAAGAGGACGGGGAGGTGTGGCAATTCTGTGGCCGGAATCGTGGTCTGATAATATTGTTGAACTGCCTGATGGTAATGAGCGGGTGGTCGCAATCGAGCTTAGAACAATAGGAACACCACTATGCATAATATCAGTGTATATGCCTACTATGGACACTAATTCGGTCTCCAGTTATTCCGAGCATCTGGACATTGTTCACTCAATACTAAGTAAATATCGGAGTACACATGCTGTCATTGTTGCTGGGGATTTTAACGGAACTATATTAGACACTCGAAACAATGTGCATGATCAACGCCTAAAAAGCTTCATTATGAGTGAAGGACTATTCACATCTGTAGACCTATCAACTGAAAAAACATTCTTCCACCACTCAGGAAATGGAAGCTCACAAATTGACTATATTCTATGTACAGACCAGTTACTACTGACTTCAACCAAGATCGGTAGCCAAACATATAACAATTCGTCAGCACATGTTCTGGTGACTGGAACACTGTCTACTGAAGTTACGAGTGCATCAGCAGGTAGGAAAAAGAATGTGAATAGAAAAGTGGTAAAAAAGTACTACTGGGACAAAGTTAATGATGAACTCTTCAACAAACTGTTAAAAGAAAAACTTGAAAAGACTATCTCTAGTGATCAAAGCGTTAATGAAAAACTGGAAATTATAACTGAAACGCTTAATGCAGTCACCCAGAAATCGGTCCCATCAAAGGTGTTACGGCTTCAAGGCCCCAGATTCAGAATCACTCCTGAACTGAAAAGCTTGTTGAATATCAGTAAATTGAAGCATCTGCTATGGGTCCAACAAGGATCCCCTTGCTCGGATCACTATGCTTCAGTAGAGCGAAAGACAGCAAAAAGAAATGTTAGAACTTACACTCGAAAACGCCATGCAGCAGAAAAAACTCAACTGATGAATGACATAATGTCAAATCCAGACTCGAAAACATTCCATAAACTTATAAAACAAAGTCAGGGAGGAACCTCTCAGAATACAGAAATACTCGTAATAGATGGCTGTGAATCGACAGATACCGTATTACAACGCAAATCGCTCGCACACTTTTATGAGGATTTGGCAGTTCCAAAAAGTGACAGTAATTTTGATGAATACTTTAGTAATCTGAACAAACTGCAGCTTGATATTATTAATCAACTGAATATTGCCCAGGATGACAATGACATAAAACCAATCACTGAATCAGAAGTGATTAAAGCAGTAGGCAATCTAAACAATGGTAAGAGTGCAGATGAATTTGGCATTAGCTCAGAACACTTAAAAACGGGGAAGGATGTCTTAGTGCCTAGTATTACCGTCATCTTTAATGAAATATTGACAACCGGAAATGTTCCTGAAGTATTTAAGTCGGGTATTATCACGCCAGTTCATAAGAAGGGTAAAGACCCAAAACGTATGGACAATTACCGTGGAATCACAGTGACGTCGATCATTGGAAAGTTATTTGAATATGTACTACTAGGTAGAATGTCAGAAATAAGCAGTAACCAGTCAGAACTACAATTCGGATTTACTAGTGGGCTCTCGCCAAATATGGCCTCCCTTCTGATGTCAGAGGCAGTCGTCGACTCGAAACTGGAAGGTAGACCACTATACGTTGCAACACTGGATAGCCAAAAAGCCTTCGATGTTGTCTCGCATGAAATCCTACTGAGCAAACTGCATGAAACAGGAATACATCGCCAGGCGTGGACAGTGATTCAGAGCATGTATACTGGGCTCACATCCCGTGTTAAGTGGGCAAATGACGTCAGCGAATCGTTCGGCATCTCTCAGGGAGTGCGCCAGGGAGGTGTGCTGTCAACCCACCTGTACAAAGTCTACATAAACGAGCTCCTGCTTGATCTGGAGAGCTACAGCATCGGAAAATACGTCGGCTCAACTTACATTGGGTGTCCCACGTGTGCCGATGATGTCTTACTAATAGCAGAATCATCAGACGAGCTACAGCAAATGCTCTCACTCGCATACACATATTCGACAGAAAGGCGGTACAAAATACACCCAATAAAAAGTGCAGTAATTCGTCGATCCGTAACTAAGGCTCAACAATCCAAAGAAAGTAGATCTGATTTTGAACTGGGTCAGCAGAATATGAACATTACTGAAAAAACGCAACACTTAGGACTTATTAGGGCAGCTAGCAATGAAAACCAAATTAATATCCAAGAAAGAATCAGCCTAGCTAGAAGAACATTATATAAACTTATGAACACTGGTGTGCATGGAAGCAACGGTATAAATCCAAAAGTAGGCTACAAAATATATCAGGTGTATGTGATTCCGAGATTACTCCATGGACTGGAGGTGCTACCTCTGAACAATACCCAATTGAAGGCTCTTAGTGACTTTCATGTTGGTACACTGAGAAAGTTGCAGTCACTCCCACAACGAACCTCTATAGCCGCCATATTCCTACTACTCGGTGCCCTGCCAATAGAGCCAGAACTGGAGAGAAGACATCTCAGTTTACTATTCTCGATTGTCACCTCCGGAAACGTCAAACTGAATAATATACTCGAGCGGCAATCGGGCATGTCTGATCGCGCACCGCAAAGCTTCTTCACGAGGTGTAAGGATATTGTTGAAAGATATCAGCTCCCTCCCTG
>JBEVXV010001105.1:0-3336 GCA_040505915.1 Sedimenticola sp.
ATACTTGACAGTGAAGTTAAACTGGGCAAGATCTGAGATCCAACGCATCTCTGTTGCCCCTACCTTAGCTGTCGTTTGAACATAGCTAAGCGGATTATTGTCAGTGTATACAACAAAACGGGAGCCAATCAAGAGGTCTCTGAACTTGACCGTTACCGCCCAGTACAGGGTCAGAAGTTCCAGTTTCATCGAGCTGTAGTTGTTCATATTACGCTCGTGTCCACGAAGCCCACGGCTGGCATAGCCAATGACAACCAAACCATTGTCCTGCTTCTGTGACAAGACAGCACCTAAACCCTTGAAACTTGCATCAATTTCCAAGATAAAGTCCCTGTCAAAGTCTGGGTAGCCCAAAATCGGAGCAGATGTCAGTTTGTGCTTAAGTGCTTCAAATGACTCATTGCACTCATCTGGCCACTGCCATCTACTCTTCCTAGCCCTCTTTCCAGCCTTATTTCCATTGTACAATGCATGGAGTGGCCTAGCCATCTTGGCGTAATTCTCTACATAACGCCGGTAATAGCCTGTCAGGCCAAGAAAACTCCTGAGATCATTCTCAGATGTGGGTGTTGGCCATTCCACAACAGCTCTCACTTTCTCGGGGTCAGTCGCTATCCCCTCCTCACTCACAATATGACCTAAGAACCTGAGCTTCTCCTTAAAGAAGTGGCACTTCTCTGGTTTGACCCTGAGGTTGTACCGATCCAGACGACTGAATACCATATCCAACCGTGTAATCATCTGCTCAAACGAGCTGGCAGGAATAAGAATATCATCAAGATATATGAGAACAGTCTGGAATTGTTGGTCCCCGAAAACCATGTCCATCATGCGCGCAAAAGTAGCAGGGGCATTGCATAGCCCAAATGGCATACGCAAGTACTCATAGAGGCCACCCGTACCGACACGGAATGCGGTTTTCTCTATATCTTCCTTGGCAACTGGTATTTGGTAAAATCCGTGTGCCAGGTCAAGTGTGCAAAAGTACTTTGCACCTTTCAGACTCTCTAGTGCTTCCTCTATCCTTGGTAAAGGAAAAGCGTCTTTTCGTGTGTTGGCATTCAAATGCCGATAGTCGACACAGATGCGCAGTTCTCCAGTTTTCTTCCTGACAAGCACCACTGGCGATGCATAAGGACTGTGAGATGGTCTAATAATGCCCTGATCAGTGGCATTTTTTAGATACTCACGCACTTCTGCCCATTGGCTAGGGGGTATTCGCCTGTAAGGCAACTTAACAGGTTTATCACACTCTGTCCTGATGCTGTGGGATACCCCACGACATAGGCCAACATCATACTGATGTCTGCTAAAGACAGACTTATGCCGCTCCAATAAATCATGTAGTACCGCCCTCTGGTCCTCCGACACGTCCCCAATGTCAATGTCCGAGAGCAGCTGATCAACCTCCCATACCGAAGTTTCTTCCTCTTGCTTGCAACTCCCAATGTGTACTTCGCTCTCATTTACCTCATACAGCTCGAGCGTCTTGTTGTGCTCAACTTCCGACACTACGCCCAATCGAGTCTTGTTTCTCAGATAAATATCTTTATCCCCAAAGTTTGCGACCTGAACGGGAACCTTTCCAGTGTTGTCTACACGTACAAAACTACGACCAATCGCCATACCAGCAGGCAAATTCCTTACGGCAACGTCATGGCGCTCTACAAGAGCATTGAATACACAACCTCTCTCAGCAGGGGTGACACTAGCCTGAACCTGTTTCACTGATCTAGCTGGTATCATGACATCACAATTAAGTTTGACAAAACCAGGCTTGAAGGAACACTCCCCCTCTTCATAAACTTCTTCAGAGTAAAGTGACATGAAGTGTTCCCACACTCCAGGCATCGACTCATCCCCATCAACCTCATCCCTTAGAATCCTAATAATGTTTGAGCCTATGACCCCAGGGACCTCTATCTTCCGTTGTGTGAGTGACGAGGATGGTGGGTCCTGCACAACTAGGAATCCCACTCGAAGCTTGTGCCCCATAATCTCTACTGTAGGTTCAAAATAACCCACATATGGGATATCTAGACCGTTAGCAGCAGTGATCTTTATATAATTGGATACATCCATCAACTCAGTATCAAAATGTTCCCGGTAGAAGGTTTCAGTCAACGTTGACACCTGAGCCCCAGTATCGACAAGACACCTCACTACAACACCATCAACATCAATCAGAGTTTCTGGACGCTTACCGATGGCACGATCGAACAGCGAGCCCATATCTGACACTGATACAGCCTCGTCACTGGCATTTGCACCTTTTCCCTTCTTGCCATTGTTATCCTTGGGACAATCACGCTTGAGATGGGTTGAAGACCCACACGACCAACATTTCCTCCCACTGTAACCAGGTGCCTTTCCTGCATCTTTTCCTTCATTCAACCGTTTCACTACCTTATCTACTATCTCGTCTACTATGTCATCCCTCCCTTTCTCCCAAGCTACAGCCTCCACGGCGGTTGGCCTGGTCTTCGCCGTCCCTCGACCAATCCACTCCACAGCCCTATCTCTGTACTCAAAGAAGGTAAGACCAGGTGATTCTATGTTAAGTCGACGAAGTTCACGAGCCAGCCCCTGATCGCGTACTGCTTCTGCTAATCGACCTTTCATAATACTATTCTTACCGGCACTAAATGTGCTATCTACTTCTGCCACCCTGTCAAATATTTCCAACAGGTTTAGAGAACAGGTAACGAGGTCTTCTGAACCTTGAGAGTATGAGAAAAATCTTTGTAGCAACTGAGGAACAGAGTCACCATCACCGAATGTACTTCGCAGAAATTTGAAAATTTTCTCTGGGTCATTGCGTATTTCGGACATACGACCTAAGATGTCAATACGGGCCTTCCCAGCCAGGTGGTCATTAACAAATGTGACTGCATTATCTCCATCCAACTCTCTAGCCAACAGATGACCTTTGACATCCCTTATCCACTCTTCCACAGACGGATCGGAGGACGTTGCTGGCTTACCTTTAAAGCGGTCTAGCTTACGGGATGGATGAACCACAACTTTCTTCTCCCGACCACTCACACCTACCAACCTGGAAATCAACTCATCATTTTCTCTCCTCACTTCCTCTCTCAACCTCTCTCTGTCGAGTAGCCTCCTGTTATCATGATCTAAAGTCTCGGCCCTTCTCCGCTCCGCAGAAGCATTGAGCTCCACCTCCATCAACCTATCACGCAACCTAGCGACCTCACTCTCAAGATTACGTTCCCGGTCAGCCTCTTCATGCTGATCTTCCTCATCCATGATCTTATCTCCAAGGAAATGCTAGTGTTGGAACCATAGACTGACCTCAAATGTAGCCGATCAAAGGAA
>JBEVXV010001106.1:0-3133 GCA_040505915.1 Sedimenticola sp.
ATGCGCTTCTTGTTTGTATTTATCTGTTTACCAATATCCAAGATGGCCGCCATATATCGAGTTTTCGTTTTACAAAAAATATCCAAGATGGCCGCCATATATATAGTTTTTGCTTTACAAATAGTATATGTGAGATATTCCATGTATATATACAGAGTGAAAGGGGCCCCAAAACCACTTGGACTCTGTATCCATATACTACTGACAATTGTTTGTATTTATCTGTTCACCACAAAATATGGCCGCTATATATCTACGGGTTAGAGTACTTAAAACTCGTACAACTCGTCCTACTGCGATTTGGTAGCTTATGTAGTATTGACTGAAAAGGGCGCTGCAACCCACGCCGCACAAAGGTACGAGATAAGATTATGCCCGTACATCATTCTAATGCACAAACTCGTCATCAGTGTTTTCCGTATCATCGTATGCCACTATCTCAGTCATTGAATTGTTGCAATCAGAGCAGCTGCATGCATCTGTGCACGGTAAACCATTTCGCTGGCAAGAACACTTGCTCCCGGGCACACAGCGTTGCTTCACGCACTTGCAGGCAACAATTTCCATCAACGCCTTCGGTGCAGGCAATTTATCCATCCAGTCTATGTTTAATCTTCCTCCGGAAAGTACCCAACCATTTCCATCTGGGGTTTGGTTATCTGACTGTGGGTTAAGTGATCTGTGCCATATCGCTGCCTGATAATTAGCGCGCCTTGTGTGCTTCCTAAGAGAATCACTTGAAGGTGGCATTGGTGGGTCTGTGAGTTAGTTGAACAGAAATTCCTGTATCTGACTTCGTTTACATCTTTCCCAGGTCTACCATACAACGAGCATGTAAATTCTTCATATGCTGATACCAGCTCATCGTTGGGGACAAATGCTGTCCCAAGGTCTTTCATTGATTGACACATTGTTGTGTCTGTTCTAATCAAGTCAAATGCCTTCTTCTTCCCTTTGCCTACAAATGCACTGGTACTGTCACAACCAGTGAACGCATGCATTCCAGGGAGGGCTAAACACATATCATTTCCGATGGCACCAGATATAGCATTGCTATCCAGGTATCGCATGCGATGTTTTGGGCCTGTGCAAAACAACAGATTCGCATCAATATTGTGAGTAAATGCGCATGCCAGTATTGCGACATCTGTATCGGGAGACCGGATCACGACCTGCTCGGTGGAAGAGGACGCATGCTTTGCATGCAAGAGGATACGCGTATCTGCTTCTTCATGGTCACATTGCAAGTCAGTCAGCTCCTCTGCAATGACACGGCCATTCTGTGAGGTTAGTTTGTGGCAGTACCCACCGTGTGTCATAACTATCATCCGGTTACCAAGTTTATCTGCATACTTGCCACGTTGCCATTCAGTGAACAAAAACTCGACTAGACGTTCTTTGTTACTTCCAGCTGACATAAATGTGTGCCATTGCCGTGGGACCTTTTGCGACCCTCCCTGTATCTGCACTTCCATGACACGGCCATCTGAGCGACGTTGTCTCTCCAGACATTTGATTGAAACTGCTGGATATCTGTCGACAACGAAATCAACACGGGGATACTTTTCCTGGAGGTTGAGCATCACCATGTCAAATATATGCGCCGCCAGCTCCGAATATGTTCCTGGAATGTGAGCCAATGCGTGTATAATAGCCATTCCGTCAAGGATCCACGATGCAGATGGAGAAACATGCTCAACATGTTCGGCATTCCCTTCAAGCAAATGTAGCAATTTTGATTTTGCTGTCTTAGATAATGTTCCGTCTGAAGATGCTAGTTACCACGGAATCGGTCCAAGTGAATGACTGAGAACATTCCGCATGTCCATTTTTCTTGTTTGGGCAATGACTACCAAGCATGCGAACAATCCCCTATCGGGTTTTGCTACAGATTCTTTGTTGTTAGGTGAGACAGGTTTACTTGCGGTCTCGAAGGTTTTCAGTAACAATTTTGGAAGTGCTTTGAAAAAATCTGTACCTTTCGTCAGTAATCTGTCATGGGCAAAACTTATGAAAGCCTCTTTACCATTTGATTCAGCATCCAGCAGGTCTTTGGCAATATCATCGGCAATTGTAACCCCGGACGCCAGACCAATTGGCTGGATTTGTCGAAAGGATTTACTAAGTTTTCCAACAGATCAACCACATTGTTCACCTGTCTACTCGATGCTTACGTGTCTCTTTGTGTTGCTCATTTGTATCATTGACACCAGCCATTATCCTGCATGATTTCAAAACAGTCGCTCTCTCATGTGCAGCAAGAACCCATTTCTGCACAGCTGCTTTGTTCATACTGAATCCCACAATTCCGCCTTTCGTTTTTGTGTCTCTGTTGATAGTCTGTTCTATGTTTTGGTCAACAGGAACTTGACTGAAGGCACTTTCTCTGCTGCGTTGAACAGCAAACTCTCCCATGTGAAAATTTGCATTCGCTGTTGGGTGTGTTTCGGGTAGATTCAACATTTCACACAAGTACACAGTTAAGTATCTAGCATAGTTGGTCCGGTCGTATGCGTGAACCCATGACAGCATCTCCTGTATGCACGCTAGGTGGAGCTTCCACTTCCCTTGGCGGGTAGAACGGATGAACCTCAAAAGTAAGTACACCATGTTAATGTAAGATTGCGGAAACACTGCCATTGGGCCACGATCACATATGCAAAACTGCTTATAGCTATTGAAAAGGGCGTCACATTCTGACAGGCAAACTTAATTGTGAACGTTCGCGAGTGATAATCTGTCCCGCAATGCGCCTACAGCCAGCAGTAAGCTGTCGATATTTATTGCGCTTGTTGACAATAGCCATGTTTCGAACACTGTCCGCTGCAGACGTTGCAGTGCCTCCGCTACTATTTTGTGGCACCGTACACATCTGTTGTAATGCTTACCGGTCAGTACTCCCGAACCGAAACAGACGACGTTCAAACAATTCCTGACTCCACTATCACAGCATTGAGGCCGGACTCTGCAAACTGCTTGCCAATGACTGCAAGAACATTTTTGCTATGGGAAATTCCCCCACAATGCGGGAAAATTCTTCATGGTGTTTCCATACTATTTCTTGTGCGTTGACAACCACTACATCCGGTTCCTGTAGTTTGTCGGCCATAGCTATGGACTTTTTCAGTAGTGT
>JBEVXV010001107.1:0-4203 GCA_040505915.1 Sedimenticola sp.
TACTCAGCGCCATCGGCCAGACCCTCAACGTCAGCGTACTGCTGGGGGTGGTAATCAGCCTCGGTATGCTGGTGGATGATGCGGTGGTGGTAGTGGAGTCGATCTACTACCGCCTACAGCGTGGTGCGGCGGTACTGCCCGCCACACTGGCATCACTCAGAGAGGTGGTGGCTCCGGTAACCACCGCCGTCCTCACCACCATGGCGGCTTTTCTGCCGCTGATGCTGCTCCCTGGCATCCTCGGTAAATACATGATGATCATCCCCCTGGTGGTCACCATCGCCCTTGCCATCAGCCTGATCGAGGCCTACTGGATGCTACCGGCTCACATCACCGCGATGAACCTCGATTTTAAACGCCCCTCTCCCCTGCAACATGCCAGAACCAACGCACTGCACTGGATCCGGGTCAAATACACCAAGCTTCTGGTGCGCGCCCTGCGCTGGCCCAAGACGATTCTGCTGGGCATGGCATTGCTCTTTATCGGTGCCATCGGTGCCACCGCCAGTGGTCAACTAAAGATCGACTTCTTCGCTTCAGACCCCATCCGTCTCTTCTACGTCAGCCTGGAGATGCCCGCCGGTACGCCCCTGGAGCGTACCCTGGAGAAGGTGCTGGAGGTAGAGGGCAAGGTGCGCGCCCAAGCCCACCCCGGCGAAGTACGCAACATCATCAGCTATGCCGGACAGCTGTTTACCGAGACCGCCCCCTTCTTCGGTGATCACTACGGTCAGGTGCTGGTCGCTCTCAACCCCAAAGCCGAGGGATTGCGCGGCGTGGATGAGATGATCGAGTCTATACGCGACTCGGTGATGGCCACCCCTGGCCCCAGCAAACTCTCGTTCCTGCGTATCGCTGGCGGCCCACCCACCGCCAAGCCGATCATCATCAAGGTACGGGGGGATGACAGCAGCGAGATCCGCCGAGCGGCGGTGGCACTGAAGGAGATCATGATGGCCAATCCGGCCCTCCGCGATATCACCGATGACGATAGCCGTGGCCAGATGGAGCTACAGGCACGGGTCAACCAGGATGCCGCCCACCGTGCCGGCATCAACCCGGCGGAGGTAATGCGCACCCTGCGACTGATGATCGATGGTGAGATAGTCGCCAAGATGCAGGACCGCGGTGAAGAGCTGGAGGTGCGGGTGCAGGCCAAACCCCGTACTCTCCAGAGCATCCAGGAGCCCGGCAACTACACCCTGCCTCTGGCGGACGGTGGCCGCATCGCCCTCAAGGAGCTACTCCACACCGAGACGGCGGTGAGCCTAGGCAATATCCGCCACTACAACTTCCGCCGCACCATCACCGTCGAGGCGGATATCGACAAGGCGATGACCGACACCGTCAGCGCCAACCAGCGGACAGTTGCGGAGTGGGAGAAGATACGTGACGATTATCCCAGCATCGACCTCGACCTCACCGGCGAACTGGATGACATCCAGGAGAGTATCGACGCAATCCAGGTGCTCTTCCTCTTTGGCATCGGCCTGATGTATCTGATCCTTGGCACCCAGTTCAAGAGCTACTTCCAGCCACTAATCATCCTCGCCACCGTACCCATGGCCTTCACCGGGGTGGTCACAGGCCTCTGGATTACCGACAACCCACTGAGCCTCTTTACCCTCTACGGCGTGGTCGCTCTCTCGGGCATCGCCGTCAACGCCGCCATCGTCCTTATCAGCGCCGCCAACGAACGACTGAATCGTGGAATGAGCGTGCTCCACGCCACCCTCTACGCCGCCCGCCGCCGGGTGATCCCGATACTGATCACCTCCATGACCACCATCGCCGGCCTCTTCTCCCTCGCCACCGGCCTCGGTGGTCACTCCCTGATGTGGGGGCCGGTAGCTACCGCCATCGTCTGGGGGCTGCTGGTCTCCACGGTATTGACGCTCTTTGTTATTCCACTGCTCTATCGTATTTTCATGGGTTTTGATTGGGTGGCCCGCAGGCGAGCATCAGTTGCATCGGCAGAAGGCAAGTAATACGTGAAATACAGAGATATTTTCGTCTCTTCATGGGGCTGGCATGGGTGAAATGGCTGGTTTCATGGAGAAACTCAAAAATCAAAGCCTTGCCCACCCTTGAAGTCTGCCTACACACACCTTGTGTACCCAATAGATACACGATATTATATACATACTGAATACACGCAAGGAGTAGCACAGTGAGTACAACCGTCCCCATCAACATGAAGGCAGATGTAACGGTCCGCAATCTATTGGATCGCGCTGCCAAACTGCTTCATCGAAATCGCACCGATTTTGTATTGGAAGCAGCGACTCAAAAGGCTGAGGAAGTCATTTTGGATCAACGTTTGATTTTAGTTGATGATATACGTTACGAACGATTTCTTGCCGCCCTTGATGAGCCTCCAGCCAGCAACCCTCGTTTGCAGCGATTGATGAGGCGAAAAGCTTCATGGGAGTAATTACCGCCCCCGAACTTCTTGGCACACAACATCACCTGACAGATTTTAATTGCCACCGACCCAGCCTTGATAATTGGCTTAGGAAAAAAGCACTGAAAGCACAGCAAAACGGTTCTGCCAGAACCTATGTTGTGTGCTCCGAAACCGGTCATGTTGTAGGCTATTACGCCTTAGCAACTGGATCAATAAATCGAGATGATGCACCGGCAAGGGTTAAAAGAAACATGCCCCACCCTATCCCCGTTATTTTGCTGGGGAGATTGGCTGTAGATCATGATTTCAAGGGAGAGGGAATCGGCGCTGATTTATTGATGGACGCACTGTTTCGCATAGTCAATGCAGCAGAGCAAATTGGTGTTCGCGCCGTTCTCGTTCATGCACTGGATGAAGCTGCACGAAACTTTTATCTCAAGCATGGCTTTTATGAGTCACCAACGAACGACATGACACTCATGGTAACTGTTGCTGAAATTGACCGCACCCTTCGCTCACATTCTCCCTAAAGGAGAAATATGGTCTTAATCGGCACACTCTGTTTGCCCACCACCCGCAGTGATCCAATTTGTAGCTTTGCAGCAAGTACCCGAGAAGCGCTTGGTATCTCGAAGTTGTAATGTTCAGTCGTGTAGAAAATAAGCGATGATATCCATCTCCTTGTGGGGGATGCCGATAACATCAATGCCTTTTTCTCCAATCAGGTAAAAGATAACGTGGTCGCCCAGCGGGAAGCTGTAATATCCCTCAGCCACATCCGGACGGTGTTTGCCCAGTTGCGAGTTTTCGGCTAACCAGCCAAAGCGTTTTTCGAGTACTTTCAGGTAGGTATTACGCTGGAGTCTACCCCATTGTCGCTCTGTATATCGGCCGATATTTTTCAAATCATCCTGAGCCCTCGGGGTGACTCTGAATTCGGGCATCAGGCTTCGTTATCCAGATCGTTGATCAGTGCGTCCATTGTAAAATCATCAACAAACTCACCGGCTCTGGCCTGTTCAGCGCCCTGGGCCAAATGACTTCGCAAAGCGTTAAGTTTGCTTTTGCGCTCTTCCATTGCGCGCAGGGCATCACGGACAACTTCACTGGCGGTGCCATAACGCCCACTGGCAATCTCATTCTTGATGTAAGCTTCCCAGTGCCCACCCAAGCTAAGGCTTGTAGTTGCCATACCACCCTCCTGATATTCATAATTAATAAATATGAATATAGATCAAGCCGGGAAGACAGGCAACCAGCGTTTGATCAGTCTATTTTTCAAGCGATTAGCAACAAATTTGACATGGCATTTTTTATGGTATTACCACCTATCCCAATAAATAACCCATTGATATTGAATGGTAAGTTTCACCTCTTCCTTGTATCGAGGGGTGAACCGCACATGAACCAAACAATTACTCACTGCAAAAAGAAAGACCTGACCCTCAGCTTTCAACTGGGCAGAGTACAACCAAGCTCTATCCTGGGTAGGCTGGCCTGTCGTGCGCATCCGTAAGGACTTGAATCCCTTTCGAAAGGCGGAACCTTGCTGAATGACCGAACGAGGAGCCGGATGCTGGGAAAGCCGCTTGTCCGGTTCTGAGAGGGGCTGGGTATCAACTTGGGCTATGGGTGAGATATGGTGGCACCGTCGGGAAACCAGGCGGCAAACAGAGAAAACTAACATCACCCTACGGTCTGGTGAGTGCTCAGCCTACTCAAAACCCTCTTCTTTTGAGTAAGTGATGGGGGTCCTCAATCTCCATTGAGTAAGTGATGCGTGTCCTCAATCTCCA
>JBEVXV010001107.1:4303-8666 GCA_040505915.1 Sedimenticola sp.
TTAAGGCTTTATCATAATCAATGCCTATCGCTGTACCATCTTCAACAGCTTGAACCCTGTCAGTAATTTCTTTTTCCCATGATGAGCTGACATCACTGGAGTCCGATGAATGATTATCCAAGAAAAGAAGAAACCTGGCTATTTCTAATCTCTCTCTATTTGGCAATCCAATTAATTCAGAAGTTAACTCTTCAATATTTCTGTGCATGATTTTTACCCTCTTATTTTTGTAGTGAGGAACCGAATTTGTATAGCGAGTAGAGATGACACCCATCAATTGACATATTAACGCTGTTTCAGTGATTAGGTGCCCTTGTTCTTCTTGTGAAAAAAACGACATGATTAACGAGAACTATTTTCCTTTATATTGCCGCAATACTTTCCCGCGTCCGGTTCGGTTTTTTGTTATGGCCTTTTTTCAGGGTCTTGCCTATTGTCGAAAACTGAATGCACCACAATTTCTGTATCTTCAACCGTGTAGAATACCGAGAACGGAAAACGTCTGATCACGCAACCTCTAAAGATGGAGTAATTGGTTCTATACATTTCATGATTCTCAAGTATCGACTTCACGGCGATCTCTACGCAATCCAAGAACTCAAACCCTAACCCTCTCCTTTGTCTTTCATACCAAGCAAAAGCAAAATCCACATCATCCTTTGCCCTATCCGTGTAACGCAGTTTCATTTGTGTTTTTCACGCAGACCTTTGTGAACATCTTCCCAATTATGAAGCTCTAACTTCCCTTCTTTAAATTCTTTATACCTTCTATCAAGTTCTCGCTTTTGCCAAATTGGCATGGGAATTTCTGAATTACTTACGGCAATAGAATCCCAAATATCTTCGACGAGCAGAAGTTTTTCAGATAATTCCAACCTGCTAACTTCGTCTTTTATTTGTTCTGGTCTCATTTGACACCCTCATTGGTTCTGATTAAAGATGTGTTGTTCATTTTCTGCCATAACGCTTGAGCACAGCCGCGCCGGTTTTTGGCGTCGGCTGGTGCTACTGGTTATGTTTTATTCACTTACAGCCTTAATCACAGCTTGGGGATTATTTTCCACTACTTTAAGCAAAACCCGTGCTGCCCCTCGAGGGCTACGAAGTCCCTGCTCCCAGTGACGCAGTGTGCCTAGAGAAATGCCGAATGTGGCACAAAACCGTTGCTGGCTCATCCCCGTTTTTTCACGAATAGCCTTTACGTTAAGGGTTTCTGAAGTGTGTTCTACAACACCAGATTTCTCACCTTTCGCGTGAGCTGCCGCATCCTTGAGGCCTTCAGATATTTCAGTGAATGCCTTGTTCATTTCTATGCCTCCAGAACACCACAAGTTCTTTAACTGCCTTTGCCAATAACTGCTTTTCTTCGGTAGAAAGATTCGCTTTTTCGTTTGTGCCAAAGGCTGCCAAAAGATACAGGGGCATACTATCGTTGTGAAAGTAGTAAATGATCCGAATGCCTCCACTTTTTCCACCGCCATGGCGAGCCCAGCGTAGCTTACGAATCCCTCCTGTGCCCTGCATTAGAACTCCAGAATTGGGATGCTCGGCTAAATATGCAATAAGATCTGCATGCTCTTCAGTGGACAATAAGCCTCTCATTTTTCGTTGATATGGAACAGTTTCGGCAACGGTTATCATATAACAATGATATACTCCAATGGAGTACCATGCAAGGCGGTCAGCTTCCTAAACATAACGTTTGATGTTAATGGGTTGGCCAGCACTGGATTAAAACAGTGACCAACCCTTCTATTATATAATTCTGCAAAAAATGACGCGGTAGGCCAATCCCAATTTAACGACTTGTTATGCGGTCTTAGCACAATAAATTAACTAAAGCAACCAAATTTGCCACCATACCTAGCTAAGTCGGCTTTACTCGATTCTCGAGGTTACGCAGCAGCAAGAAATCGCTTTGCGTGGTCGTTTGGTAACTAGCGAGAGTGAATGCAATCCCCCAGTTAACCCCAAGGAGGTGCGCATGAACAAAACAACTGATAAAACTGGAAATTTACTTAAACAAAACTGCTTTAGAACATTGATGTACGTAGTTTTAATCACTTCTACAATGATAGTAAACCTGGATTACATTCAGTCTCGTGACTCGAGTAAAGCCGATTCACAAAAAATCCTCTCTGCTGCACGCCTCTAACCTATTCAATCAATCGTCTCGGCTATTCTTTGCATAACTAGTGATTATCCAGTTTCTGCATATCATACAGTGGAATAATTCCTTACCAAGAAGCCCCCTTAGCCTGTAGAGTCCATTGCGGTATATCACGCAATATAGTCAGGATATCCATCAAATAATACCACCCCCAGCCCTGAAGCATAAGCCCATTTTCACCTACTCGAGCAGAGGAAAAGGGGTGCGACATGGCTCAGGGGTCAGGGGTCAATCGGTCCCCGTCAATCCCTGTTTAAAAACAGCATTTTCTATGTCTATCGAGCAAGTTGGAACGGTTTTGTTGACCAGTGGCACAGGCGGTGTTTGTCAACAAAGTTGTCCGAATTTTCTCATGTAACCTTAAGCAATTCCTGCTCTTCTGCACACACTTCTTTTGGTGGATTCAGCCAGACTTCTGTGACTGGACTCCAGTTCCCAGTATCGCCTGACCACCGCTGTGGGTTTTTCTCTTTTGCTGACTCATAAACCGCTTTCCTTTTCTCCAATATATCACTCTCTTTTTCATCGTGCCGTTCACTTGGCGTGACATACTGGATCAAACTATGACGGTGCTCTTCGTTGTACCACTGCACAAATTCATGCACCCATTTGCGGACTGAGACCAGATCATCGAAGGGTTTGCTTGGGTACGCCGGTGTGTACTTCAGCGTACGAAACAGACTCTCTGAATAGGGGTTGTCGTCACTTACAGAAGGGCGACTAAATGAGGGGACAACACCCAGTTTCTGTAACGTAGCCAGCATGGTGGCACCCTTCATGGGGCTCCCATTATCTGAGTGTAACACCAACCCTTCACGATGAATCCCTTCTGGGATTCTGGGGACAGTATACCTATTAAGTCTTATCTACCACTAATCGAGCCATTCTGGCCAGTTCATCTCTTTTCCTATTGAATCTTTGCTCTGAGAATTTTAGTGCTTTTATGGAAATAGGTATACTGTCCCGGAATTCCAACTACTTTGTGAAAGTGATTTTAGCCATCTGCCGTCAGGCCTTGCTATGGTAGGCTTTTTACGGTCGTGCTTCAGGGCTGTAGGTGCTGGTGTAATTTTTCCGCTGCACTTAAATCATAACCGATATTGCAATAACCCCAACCAAACTGTCGCCACCAACAATACCCGACAAAAGCATAAGCACCCCTAAGTACCGTGTGATTACTTTTGCGACACTCTAGCAGCAGGCCAAGTACAGGCCACTACCCTCCACAGATAAAGAGACTCACGAAATACCCATTGGATAACTGTCTGGCCCCATGGGTATAATTGCACCCCATCAATTTTTATAGTGGAACCATAAAAGTGAAACTGAGCCTAGAACAGTTCAGAGCCTGGAACAACAAAAGTATCACCCTGCTGGGAATGTCAGGTGTAGGTAAGACAGACCTATCTGCACTGCTGCGTCGTCATAACTGGTTTCACTACTCCAGTGACTACCGCATCGGCACACGCTATCTGGATGAGTATATTCTTGATCTGATCAAACAGCAGGCGATGCAGATGCCACTGCTGCGCGAGCTGCTGCGCAGGGACTGGATCTATATCCGTAACAACATCAAGGTCGATGACCTGGGTCCGGTGCTCAGTTTTGTTGGTAAGCTGGGTAACCCCGAGCTGGGGGGTATACCGCTGCAGGAGTTCGAATACCGCCAGGCACTCTATCGCCAGGCGGAGATCAACGCCATGCACGATGTACCCGTCTTTATCGAAAAGACGAGAAGAATCTACGGCTACCAACACTTCGTTAATGACGTAGGCGGCAGCCTCTGTGAGCTGGAGGAGCCAGGTATCATCGAACTACTGGCCGCCCATACGCTGATACTCTATATCAAGACCAGTTCCAGGGAGGAGGAAGAGGAGCTGATACTGCGCGCTCAAAACGACCCAAAGCCACTCTACTTCAGGCCGGGCTTTCTCAGCCAACAGCTGACTGCCTATATGGCGGAAAAAGGACTCCAGTATGCTGCTGAGATGGACCCCTCAGAGTTCACTCGCTGGGTTTTCCCCGAACTGTTTCGTGCCCGTATCCCCCGTTATGAGGCGATAGCCGCGCCTCATGGCTACACTGTCACCTCGAAAGAGATCGGCGCAGTAAGAGATGAAGCAGACTTCCTTGAGCTGATGGAGATTGCCATCAAGCGCAACAGCGGCACAGAATGAAAATGGCTGGCAGACA
>JBEVXV010001108.1:0-19679 GCA_040505915.1 Sedimenticola sp.
GCTGGGTTCTTTTACGGCGGCCAAGCGAGAGCTTGAGCTGCTGCTGTCGGTGGAGCCACCCCAACGCATCCGCCAGAAGGCGCAACGCTATCTGGAGCGGATTGAGGGGCGAAAGGGGGAGAGCAGGCTGCGCGCCCGCCTCTCCGTCGGTCTGGTTTATAACACCAATGTTGGTACCACGGCGACGGCTCAGGAAGGTTGGGGGGCGGTGGCCAGCCTTGGCCTGAAACATGACTGGGATGCAGGCCCCAGGGGAGGTCTTTTGTGGGGTACTACCGCACTACTGCACAATGTTATTCACCAGAATCAGAGTGCCTACGATCTCAACTATCTCTCTGTGGAAACTGGCCCCGGCTATCTTCAGCCACGTGATTATTATGTGAAGTTTCCTATCGCCTATGAGACCACCCGCTACGACTCCAGTGAGTACAGCAGCAACATCGGCATCAAACCCAGCATTAACTTCTTTCACTCACCCAACCTATCGACCCAACTCTCTGCTGCCTGGCAGTATCAGAATTATGCTGATCAGAATGCCCGTGACGGTAGCTATGCCAGCCTGAATGTCATGCCTCGGATCTTTTGGGGTAACGAGCGCTATATGCTGCAGTGGCGAGCTGGCTACGAATGGAAAAATGCACGAGACAATATCAATGCCTATCGTGGTCCCACCACCAGAGTATTGCTGCGGGTAGGGGCGGAGCGGTCGCTGCAGGGGCGCTTCTCTCTGGAGTATAGACATCCTGTTTATGATGAGATCAATCCCCCGGACACCGAAGTAAGAGAGGATGACTATTTCAAGGCGGTGGCCAAGCTCTATCTGCCTGCGCCATGGCGGGATAGCCGAACGGTTCTGGGTTTTGACTACAAACGTAATAACTCGAATATCAGTACCTTCGACTATAGCCGTAAGCGGTTAATGGTCAATTTGGAGAAGGAGTTTTAACCATGTATCTATTGTCATCCAGGGGTATCTTAGTCACCTCATTCATCCTCTCTCTTTCACTGATGATTCCACTTTCACTTCATGCGGCCACTACCATCGGTCGTGTGGCGGTGCTCCAGGGTGAGGCCCGCTCCCTCTCCGTTGGCGAGGTGGTCCGTCCACTGCGCCTGCGTTCAGAAATATTTATGAACGATAGCATCACTACCAGCGAGAAGAGCCGCTTACAGATCATTTTCAGTGATAAGACAACCCTCACCCTCGGGCCGTCCAGCACCATCGTGATCGATAAATATGTCTACCATGCGGATAAGAGTGCCGGTGAGTTTGTCGCCACCGCCACCAAAGGTTTTTTTCGTATGATCACCGGCAATATTTCACGCCTCTTTCCCAGTAAGGTAAAAGTGAAGGCACCGGTTGCCACCATCGGCATTCGCGGCTGCCTGCTGGCCTGGTCGGTAGAGGAGGGAGACGCGCCCCTTGCACTACTCTATCTTGGTGGGCTTCAAGGGCGGGAGCGTGGTATCTATGTTGAAAACAGCGCTGGAATGAGTGAGCTGTTTGATCCTGAACAGGGTGTCAGGGTCACCACTCCAGGCACCCCTCCGGGATTGCCGAGGCGCTGGTCTGAAGATGAGATGAACGCGCTACTGGGGCCAACGGTACTCCATCTTCCCCCCAGTGGCGCATCACCGCTACCCTCCAATGAGCCCGACATGGCGTTCGAGGCTGATATCGATGCGCCGGACGAACTCGATTTTGATGTTGATCCGGATATTGACCGCCAGGAGGAGCGTGCTCGTGGTGCCGGACAGAGCCCTGAAGATCAGAGCCCTGGAAATGACGTCCTGCCAGGGTATCGTACCAATTGATCAGCAGTCAGCTGTGCCAGGAGCCGAAACGAGTGCGTTTCATTTTGAGCCCGGTTTTTTTGATCATTTGAGCTGAATAGTTACTCTTAATTGTAACTATTCAGCTGGGTTTGGAGTTGGGGTCGAATGGTGCTTATTTAGGAAGAGTTTCACCCTGCTTACTGGTTGGAGCGACTTCAGTCGCGAGGGAATCTGGCACGTAGTCAGGGTTTAGTGCGACGTTCATCGCGACTAAAGTCGCTCCTACGGGATTAAGGAGCGCTTAAGTAAGTGCCATTCGGGTCGGAGTCGATTACCCACATGACTGTGGGTAATCGACTCCTTGTCGTGCATCGGAAAGGGGCAGTTGGTGATGACAAAGATCAAACGGCACAATATAGCCCGGCTGGTGGGTATATTTACCTTGCTGTTACTCTTCCTTCTCAGCTTTCTTGACCCACTGCTTGTTCCGACATTGAGGCTCAAGACCAATGATCTCTTCCTGAAACAGCACCTCAGCGAACAGGTGGCGACCCCCATCATTATCGTCGATATTGACGACCAAAGCCTCATGGCGCTGGGTCAGTGGCCCTGGCCGCGTACCCGGCTGGCAAAGATGCTTAGTCACATCAACCAGGGTGGCCCGAAGGCGATTGGGCTCGATATTGTCTTTGCCGAAGCCGATGGCTCCTCTCCCAGGCAGGTGGCTGCGGTTCTCGATCCTGCAACGCTTACAGAGGGCTGTCTCGCTGATCTTATCGCCTTACCCGACCACGACCAGGTGTTTCAGAGTGCGCTGGCAGGGGCTCCGGTCATCTTGGGTTTTCCATTTGGCTTTGATGGCGATGATGCCCCCAGAAAACTGAACTCTGCACCCAGTCAGGTCGCCGTTATAGGGTCGCCGCCAGGGGCGTGGCTCTTTTCCGCGACCTCCGCCGTGGAGAATATTCAGCTACTGCAGCAGACTGCTGCGGGGAGTGGTTTTATCAATGTACTACCCGATGCTGATGGGGTGGTGCGCCGCCTGCCACTGATCATTAACCACGGCGATCAGCTCTACAACTCCCTTGCTTTGGAGATGATCCGGGTGGGTGAGGGTGGGGCGATGATTCAGGTTCGGGCTGGCAGCAACGGTATGGAGTCTGTGCGTGTGGCGGATCACAGAATACCAACCGATGCCAATGGGCAGATGCTGCTTCGCTATAACAGGTCGGAGAGTCCGTTTAAACGGATCTCAGCTATGGATGTAGCAATGGCCCGGGTTGATCCTGGGGCCTTCCAGGGAGCCTATGTGCTTATTGGCACCTCGGCCAAGGGTATTCAGGATTTTGTCGCCACTCCGGTTTCGGGTCACTACCCTGGAGTGGGCGTTCATGCCAACGCCATCAACACCATTCTATCCGGTAATTTTATGTCGCAGCCGGATTGGGCAAAGGGGGGGGAGCTGATCTATCTGGTAGTGATTAGCTTGATTCTTATTCTATTGATACCGGCCATAGGTGCAGTAAAAAGTGGATTACTGTTTATTATGACCACTACCCTGATGAGCTACTTCTCTTATTGGCTGTTCAGTCGTTACGGTCTCTTGTTCGATCCGGTTTATCCACTGCTTTTCTCCTCTCTGATCTTTTTCATACTCACCTTTGTTAACTACCTTCTTGAGGAGCGTGAGCGGCGCAGTACGCGGAGTGCATTCTCCAAGTTTCTCTCTCCGATACTGGTCAACGAACTACTGAAATCACCAGAAGGAGTGACCCTCTCCGGTGAGGAGCGTGAGGTTACCGCCCTCTTCTCCGATATTCGCGGTTTCACCTCTATATCAGAGGGGCTGCAACCCCAGGAAGTGTGTGCCTTCCTTAATCAGTATTTCAGTGTCATGGCACAAATTCTGATGGATCACCGGGCGACGGTGGATAAGTTTATCGGTGATGCCGTCTACGCCTTTTGGAATGCGCCGCTACGTGATCAGCAGCATACCCATAATGCCATGGTCGCCGCCCTGGAGATGCGGGAAGGGCTACAACGGCTCAATGGTTGCTGGCAGGTGGGTAAGCTGCCCCAGGTGAAGGCGGGTATCGGCATACATACCGGTTTGGCCCAAGTGGGTAACATCGGCTCTGAAAGCCATCTGAGCTATACCGCTATCGGTGATACGGTCAATCTGACATCGAGGCTGGAGAGTATCTCCAAGGTTTATGGTGTGATGATTGTCGTCAGCGATGAGGCCCGGCGTGCTGTTGCCGATGAGCATTTTGTATTCCGCAAACTTGATCTGATCAAGGTAGTAGGCCGGGAGCAGCCGGTGCTTATTTATGAGTTGCTGGGTGAGCAGAGTGGATTACCACAGGCTCGACTGGATGAGCTGGTCGGTTACCATGTTGCGCTTGATTACTACTTTGCAGGGAAGTTCAATTCTGCACTGGCTTTGTTTCAACAACTCTCGGATGAACGCTACACCAAACTACATCAACTGTTTATCAATCGCTGTTTACATCAGATTGACCACCCGCCGGGAGAAGGGTGGGATGGCATCAGCCGTTACACTTCCAAATAGTCTCCGTCTGAAAATAGCGCTTTTGGGGGGCTGCTCTGGTTTTGGATAGACTCTAAAGTAAGCCTCTGGTTATCTTCAGGTAGTGCTTAATAAGAATAGCTGATCATAGAAATGTGGAATAGAATTCCCTTGTCGGTTACCATAGATGGTAGTTTAAAAATCGTGAACCGGATCACAAAAATGACAAAAAATCTAAGTGTCTGCTGGTATGAGTTGGAACCGATTGTCGATCATTCGGGCAAGCCGGTGATGTTTGAGCTGCTCTACCGTTCACATTCCAAAATGCCCAAAAATAAGGGTGATTGGCGGCGTTGGTACCAGCGTATCTGCTGTGATCTTGATCACCTTCTGGAGGAGCCTGTTCCCGCTGTTTCCATCAATCTTGATAGCAGTCACCTACTTGATATGAAGGTTATTGCAAGTGTTTTTGCGGCGGGTAAAAAGCATGGCGATCGCCTCCATATTGAGCTGCGTAATCCAGGCAGTCGATACCAGAATCGGGTTGACCAGGCGCTGGTCATGCTTCGGGATTCGCTGGATGTTCAGATCTGTATTGATGGCGTATCAGCGGGTGTGGATATGCAGCGCTTGCTGAAGCTGAAACCTGATTGGGTAAAGATCACACCCGCCTCATTTCACCGGAGTATCGCCAGTACAGAGGGCTGTCAAAAGCTTGGGGCGCTGATTGCACAGCTCCGTAATGCCGGGGTAAAGGTTGCCATTGTGGGTATAGAGAAACAGGCCCATGAGCAGCTGGCCCGACGGCTTGGAGCAGAGTTGACACAGGGACACCACTGGAACGACAAATGTCTGAATGGTAAAAACGTCGAAGCGATCATTTATAACAGCGCTGAGTCAAGCTCTGATATCTCCCTGATCCGCCACCTGGTGGCCGAGCATGAAAAAAACAGGGCTAGCTCCAGTGGTGCCGCCCCACCTTGGGCGACCAAGGTTCGGGAGCTAGTGTCTCAGAAAGCTAACTATCTTACCAATATGAGTAACGCTGGGGATTACATAGAGGCCGATTCCGGGTATGTCTGAGATCTGTGGAAATGGCCTCCAATAGGGTGCCACTGAATAGCTACTTCAGAGGTAACTATTCAGCTATACCTAACTTTGTGGACTGCTTTCGTCAGGGGCCGGGCATATTTTATGCCTCACTTCCCTGTAGGAGCGCTTTCTCGAAGCGCGATGGATAGTTGCACTATGGTAGTTGTTTCATCGCAGTCCGAGAGAGCACTCTTACGATAAGATCGGAGCCCGGTACTGAATAGTTACCTTCAGAGATTGCCTAGGAGCCTGTCCTGTTCTCGGACAGGCTCCTGACTCTCCTCCCCCAATAGATTACAGTTTCCCGTGTGCTGTTTATATATCGCTTCAAACTCCCCGATATGTGCCATCATCAGGTCGGTGAGTAGCGGGTCAAATTGAGTACCTCTCCCTTCTTGTATGATCTCGCAGGCCTTTTCATGAGTGAAGGCTGGTTTGTAGACGCGCTTGCTTAGCAGCGCGTCGTAGACATCGGCCAGTGCCATAATTCTTGCCTCCAGTGGGATCGCCTCTCCAGCCAGTTTGTCTGGGTAGCCGTTACCGTCATAACGTTCATGGTGGTGCTGCGCAAGGTTGCGGCCCATTTCAAAGGTGGGGAAGGCGATCTCTTTCAAAACCTTTGTGAAGATATCACCACCTATCTTAGAGTGGTTCTGCATTACAGCAAACTCCTCTGGAGTCAGCTTGCCCGGCTTCTGTAGGATCGCGTCGGGAACGCCCACTTTACCGATATCGTGCATCGGGGCAACGGTGTGAATACTCTCGACAAAGTGCTCGTTGACCTGTTCGCTGAACTGTTGCTGGGTGGCGAGCTTGGCGGCGAGTAGTCGGCAGTAGCCCTGAACACGATGCAGATGACCACCGGTCTCATTGTCCCGTGATTCGGCTAGGCTTGAGAGCGAGAGCAGTAGTGACTTATAGGCCTGGAGGATATAGTGGTTGGCGTTCTCCTCGGTGCTTTTGAGACGATCAATCAGGGTCTTCATTATCTGACGCTCAACCTTGCGGTAGTTGTCGAGAATCAGGTTAAAGTTCTCCTTCGAGACCTCCAGGCATTCGCTGGCACAGGTCGCCTTGGCCGTTGCCGAACGCTGTGCTTCAGTAAGGGTTCCCATCTCGCCAAACACCTCCCCTGAAGAGAGGTGTTTAAGCTCGCGTTCGCCTCCACCCATGTGCCGGTAAATGAGAATATCACCGGTGACGACAATATAGAGTCCGGCGACAGGGTCACCTTCATTGAAGATTACATCATCCGTGTCGAAGGTGATGCTGGCAAAGAGATCCCGGATTTCACCTATCTCCTCGACACTCAACGAGGAGAAGAGTGAACTCTGCTTAATAAGGCTGATCAGTTCATTCATTTTGCGGCTTCTTCCATGTTGTGGGTTTAAAGCGTGGTCACACTCCCGTAATTATAGGCTACAGAGAGGCCATGGGTTCAGGGCCCCAGCCGTTGTCACGGGCTCTTCCAGCGGTAACCTATGCCGTAAACAGTTTCGATAGCATCGAAATGGGTGTCTAACACCTCAAATTTTCTCCGGGTGCGCTTGATATGGGTGCTGATGCTGGTGCTGTCTACCAAAATATTGGCCGCCTCCATCAGCTGGTTTCGGCTGCGGACATGTCCGGGGTGGTTGGCAAGCGCATAGACAAACCAGAACTCGGTGACCGTAAGCTCTACCGGTTCCCCCTGCCACTCCACTTGCAGACGGTCCTGATCCAGTAACAGGTGGCCACGATGCAGTATGCGCTCCTTCTCGACCGGCTGCTGTAAGGCCTCGATGCGGCGGAAAAGAGCAGCGATACGGGCGGTGAGGTGGATCAGGCTGATATCCTTGGTCAGGTAGTCATCGGCCCCCAGGCGTAAGCCGGAGACCGTGTCGAGCTCACTGTCACGGGCAGTGAGAAAGATGATAGGGAGGGTAGCTGAGAGGCCGCGTAGCTCGCGGCACAGTTCGAAACCGCCCTCTATGTCATCTCCCAGGCTGATATCGAGAATGGCGAGATCGGGCAGCTGCCGACGGAAACTGGTTATTGCTTCCAAGCGGTTATCAAAACCGCGTACCTCGTAGCCCTGGCGTACCAGCGCATCGCTGTAGTTCTCACGGATAGCGGCTTCATCTTCGACGATGGCAATTAGTCTACTCATGGGGCATTACTCTATAAACCTCTGGCCTTGGAGTAAATAGCAGGGGGCCGATGTGGTATCTTTCTCTTCGCTTAGCAAAAGCAAATTCCTATCCCTCACAGGGGAAAACTGATCAGTTACCCGATCAGTCACTCTTGAACGGATACTGAAAACTTCTGCTGACGGGTAACTCTCGATCACTCCCATGGAGACTCACCCACAACCTACCGCTAATATCCCTTTTGCAGGCTTTGACTGCCTCCACTTTGACTATGGTAGTGCGATGAATACGCCACCAGGCGTCAGGGTCCAACTGCTGTTCAAGCTCTTTGAGAGGGGTACGCAGCAGGTACTCCCTCTGGGGGGTAAATAGGGAGGTATATTTATCACCTGAGTGGAAGTAGATAATATCCTCTACCGACACCAGTTGAATCTCATCCTTCCACGAGGCCTTGATCCACTTGAGCCTTGGTCGTTCCTGAGATAGCGGCTCACCCTTCTGCAGCAGATCAATGCGCTGCTGCAGCCGCGCTATGGTCTGCTTGAGGCGCGCTTCAGTTACCGGCTTCAACAGATAGTCAACTGCCTCGTTTTCAAACAAAATTCAGGGACATCCAAAAAAGTGTTCACCGCAACAATGTGTGTCAGCAGCGAGATCGCAACCCCTTTAACCCTCTCTTTGTCATGATTTGGTGCGATCTTTTTCAATGCAAGATCAATACGATCCAACCCCTTCTCAACCCACTTGATCTTGGTCCATGGCATCCAGGCATCCCGTGCTTTCAGGGTTTCAAGACTACCCATATGTACCAGAACGACAGGATTATTGGGGCTCCTGTCATCAAGTACAGCAAACTTGGCCATGGCTTCATCCCAACTGCCACCCTCTTCCTTGTAGTAGCTATTAAATACCTCTGTTGCCTGGGCAAATTCTTCACCAAGCTCCGCCGCAGCGGAGACGCCTGCCGCCAACACCATACACAATAGTATTGTCACCACCCTGTTCGCTTTCATCATCTAATCCTCTCTAGTCGCTAACTCTCTGTGACAAAGTATGCACAACGGTTGCCTCTGGTGCGGGTCAGTGTGACAAAGGGGTGGATTTCCGTCTGAAATGCAGGTAGCGCAGATAAACGGGGTGATTCAAAGACTAGGAGCCTTTCCGATAATAGGATTATCCACTACTCGCAGAGGGGGGGGCGAGACGGCAAAGAGGGGATGTTTTGCGGGAAAGCGTGCCGGTTGTTGACCGTGGTGATGTTTGAAGGTGAGAATCGAGCAATAATTCTTATGGAAGCGGTGAAGGAGAGGAAAAATGGCACGGATTCAGAGGTTGGCAAGGGGTGATGTGGTCTCTTTCTCTTCGCGTAGTAAAAGCAAATCCCTATCCCTTAACTTGAGTTACAATTGAACTCTGGGAGCTGTTGGTGGACTAACAGGGAATCATCTGAAACAGTGGTGGGTAGATCCCATAGCTCCATTTCTGTAGCGACACTAAACGGCATAAAAAACACAGCGAAAAAAAATGACACACCGGAACGAAATCAATCAGCTGAAACAACATATCGAAAAACTCATCATCGGTCAGGAGGGGCTGGTCGATCGACTGCTGGTCGCACTGTTGGCAGATGGCCATCTGCTAGTGGAGGGAGCGCCGGGGCTGGCCAAGACGCGGGCAGTTAAAAGCCTTGCTTCGGGTCTGGATGCCGATTTCCACCGCATCCAGTTTACTCCCGATCTGTTACCGGCAGATCTCACCGGCAGTGATGTCTACCGCCCCGAGGATGGTAGTTTTCGTTTTCAACATGGGCCTATGTTTCATAATATTCTATTGGCCGACGAGATAAACCGGGCTCCAGCCAAGGTGCAGTCTGCGCTGCTTGAGGCGATGGAAGAGGGGCAGGTGACGGTCGGTGCCAAGAGCTATCCTCTGCCGCCGCTGTTTCTGGTGATGGCGACCCAGAACCCAATTGAACAGGAGGGTACCTACCCCCTGCCGGAGGCGCAGCTGGACCGCTTTATGCTGCATGTATCAGTGGGCTATCCTGACCGTGAAGCGAGTCATCGTATCCTGGCGTTGGCCCGTGAAGAGGCTCTTGGTCGAGGTCAGCTGGAGGGTGCCGCCCAGCGCCTACTCCAGGAGAGCGTCTTTCATGCTCGCCGCGAGGTACTGGAGCTGCATCTGGCAGAGACGGTAGAGGAGTACATCATCGAACTGGTGGAGGCGAGCCGTTCACCCCGCCACTACGGTGAAGATCTGGCTAGCTGGATTCGCTGGGGTGCCAGCCCGCGAGGGGCGATTGCTATCGAACGCGGGGCGCGGGCGCTGGCGTGGCTCGCCGGTCGTGACTTTGTCACTCCGGAAGATGTCCAGAATATTGCCCCAGATGCCCTGCGCCACCGGCTGCTGCTCAGCTTTGAAGCAGAAGCTGACGGTATCACTCCAGATCACTGTATCCAACAACTGCTTAGCCGCGTTCCTTCACCCTAAAACCATGTCTGCCGTACATACTACACTGGATGAGCTGATCCGGTTGCGGGGCCACTCCCGTGGCCTGGTGCTGGGTGCGCGCCACCGCTCACTGTCGGCTCAGTCCGGTGGCTACCTGTCGGTCTATCGTGGTCGCGGCCTGGAGTTTGACGAGGTACGCGCTTATCAACCGGGAGACGATATACGCACCATCGACTGGCGGGTGACCGCACGGCGTGGCCGCACCCATACCAAGCTCTTTCGTGAGGAGCGTGAGCGGCCAGTACTACTATTGGCCGACTTTCATCCAGGGATGTATTTTGGCAGCCGTCAGCAGTTTAAATCGGTACTGGCATCCCGTGCTGCTGCCCTGATCGCCTGGTCTGCGGCCCGGGCCGGTGATCGGGTCGGCGGTGTGGTCAGTGGTGTCGAAGGGCACCATATTATCCCCCCACGTTCCCGTCAGAGAGGTGTGTTGGCACTGCTGAAAATACTTGAGCAGCAGCAGCCGACTGAGCCGGGTGAGTTGGTTGGCGGCCGTCTCGACCAGGCGCTGACGCAGCTCCGGCGAGTTGCTCATCCGGGTAGTCTGGTGGTGCTGCTGAGCGACTTTGCCGAGCTCGGGGAGGAGGGAGAGCGGCACCTCGCTGCACTCTCCCGTCATTGCGATGTGCTACTTGGTTTTATCCACGACCCTCTGGAGCTGTTGCCGCCCCAGGCGGGGCGCTATCGTATGGGTACTCCACTGCATCAGGTAGAGCTGAACACCGCCTCGTCATCGGTGGTTGATGGCTGGCGTGCCGGTTTTGAGCTGCGCCATCAGGGGTTGCTACGGCTGTCACGCCACTACGGTATGCCGTTGATGGAGCTATCGACAGCAGAAGATACCCTGGAAGCCCTGCGCCGAGGGTTGGCTAAGCATGGGCGATCACTATGAACGCCACTGCCGATCCACTACAGACGCTACGTCCCCTGCACCTGCCTGAGCCTATCTCCTGGTGGCCTCCGGCTCCGGGCTGGTGGCTGGTCGCCCTGCTTACGCTACTGCTGTTACTGCTTTTGCTTTACTGGTGGCGGAGAAATACCATCCGTCGCGCCGCCCTGGCTGAGCTTCGGCTGTTGCAGCGCAGTGGTGGTGAGCCTCACCAGCGCCTCTCCACCCTTGCTCTGCTGCTGCGCCGCTATGCGATTGCCTGCCACCCCGATAAGGGCGTGGCGGGCCTCACCGGTGAAGCCTGGCTTGAGTTTCTTGATGCCAACGGTGGTGGGGGAGCGTTCCAGCAGGGTGATGGGCGTCAGCTCCTTGATGCCCCTTTTCAACGCAGTGTTGAGATCAATGACGCGGCATTGCAGCGACTGGTAAGCCGCTGGATTCGCCGCAACAGGGTGGCTCGATGATCCATTTCGCCTGGCCCTGGCTCTTTCTGCTGCTACCACTGCCCTGGCTGCTACGTCGCTGGCTACCGGCGGCGGCGCCTGCACAGGGCGGTGTGCTCTACGCCCCCTTTGCGCCATCACTGGCGGCGGTGGGAACCTCTGCGGCTGTTCGCCCATCACCTGTACGCATCGTGACTCTGCTGCTGATCTGGCTGCTGCTGCTTACTGCCGCTGCCCGCCCTCAATGGTTGGGTGAGCCGACAGAGCTGCCTGAGACCGGCCGCAACCTGATGTTGGCGGCAGACCTTTCCGGCAGTATGGAGACTCCCGATTTGGATATTGACGGTGAGCAGGCAACCCGTCTCGATGCGGTCAAGTCAGTGGCGGGGGCGTTTATTGAGCGGCGGAAGGGGGACCGTATCGGCCTTATTCTCTTCGGTAGCCAAGCCTATCTACAGGCCCCTCTCACATTTGACCGCACCACGGTACACCGCCTCCTGGACCAGGCGATGATCGGTATTGCAGGCCGGGAGACCGCCATCGGTGATGCCATAGGGTTGGCGATCAAGCGTCTCCGTCAGGCCCCAGAGGGTATGGCAGTTCTGATTCTGCTCACCGATGGTGCCAATACCGCAGGGCGGGTGCCACCGCGACAGGCAGCAGAGTTGGCGGCCCAGGCGGGTTTAAAGATCTACACCATCGGTATCGGTGCCGAGAAGATGCGGGTGCGGGGGCTGTTTGGTAGTCGTATCGTCAATCCCTCAGCCGATCTGGATGAAGAGACCCTGGGCTATATCGCCGATACCACCGGAGGCAAATACTTCCGCGCCCGTGACCTGGAAGCGTTACAGGGGGTCTATCAACAGATCGATGCTCTGGAACCGGTGGCGGGCGGTAGCCGTTTAGTGCGCCCAATCACCTCACTCTACCCCTGGCCCCTGGGCGGGAGCCTGCTGCTAAGTCTCTTCACCGCCCTTACTCTCCTATGGACATCGACGCGACCAGAGGCAACGCAATGATCCCTCTGGCCGAGTTTCACTTTCTCCGCCCCGGGTGGTTTTTGGCACTGATACCGGCGCTACTGCTGCTGATCGCCCTGTGGCGACGACACAGTGAGGGGGGCGCGTGGCAGGGAGTCTGTGATGCAGAGCTGCTGCCCCACCTGCTATTGGATGCCGGTGGCAAGCCACGGCGGTTGCCGCTACTGCTGTTGGCGGCAGGCTGGTTACTAGCGGTGACGGCACTTAGCGGGCCGGTGTGGGAGCGTCAGCCGCAGCCGCTGTTTCAGATGGCGTTCTCCCGTGTTGTGCTACTCGATCTGTCACCGTCCATGGAGGCTCAGGATCTCAAACCGAGCCGACTGGAGCGGGCCCGCTTCAAGCTTCAGGATACTCTTGAGCAGAGCCGTGAAGGGCGCACCGCCCTGGTGGTGTTTGCCGGGGAGCCTCATCTGGTAACGCCACTGACCGACGATACCGAGACCATTGCCGCCATGGTGCCGGTGCTGTCGGTGGATATTGTTCCCGCTGTGGGAGACAGCCTGCTGCCCGCCCTGAGGCTGGCGGAGGAGCTGCTTGTCCGGGGGGGCAACGGCGAGGGTGAGATACTGCTGATAAGTGACGGTGTCTCCGACCTTGCCGCCAGTCTGCCCCTGGTGTCTCAGTTGCGTGACCGAGGGATACATCTCTCGGTGCTCGCTATCGGCACTACCGAAGGTGCGCCTATACCCGGAGCATACAACAGGGGTAAGCCTCAGATCAGCCGCCTGGACAGTTCGGGCTTGAGCAGTCTTGCCGCTGCCGGTGGTGGGCTCTTCTCGCCGGTTACCGCAGATAACCAGGATTTAGAGCGCCTTCTGACCCGTGGGGCAAACCGTGCTATGGATCAGGCCCGACGACAACAGAGTGGTATTGAACGCTGGCTGGAGCAGGGGCCCTGGCTGTTGCTGCCGCTGCTGCTTTTAGCAGCCATCGGCTTTCGGCGCGGTTGGCTCGGCCTCTTTTTTATCAGCGTCATGCTCCCACCCCCCCCGGCCTACGCCTTTGAGTGGGATGAGCTATGGCAGCGTCCAGACCAGCAGGCAGAGAGGGCGCTGGTGGCGGGCGATGCCGCTACCGCCGCCGACCTTTTTCAACAGCCTGAGTGGCAGGGGGTGGCGCGCTATCAGGCCGGTGACTATCCTGGTGCGGCTGAAGCACTGGCAGATCAACAGGGAGGGGCAGCTCTCTACAACCGTGGCAATGCCCTGGCCAGAGACGGCAAGCTGCAACAGGCCATGGAGAGCTATGATGCCGTCTTGAAGCTACAACCTGAAGATGAGGATGCACTCTTCAATAAACAGTTGCTGGAGAAGCTGTTGCAACAGCAACAGCAGCAGCAACAGGATCAGGGTGATGGCAAGGGCGACTCTCAGGATAAGAGCGGGGGAGCGCCTCAGCAGGATGAGCCGGGTAAACAGGGTCAGGGTGAGCAGAGTGAGAATGGCGAACAGGGTTCACCACAGGAACCTTCAGGCGGAGAGCAAGATAAAGATAATGAGGCTACTCCCGAAAATGGCAAGGATAGTGGGAAAGAGGAGGGGCAGCCTCAGGAGGTGGATGAGGAGAAGAGCCGGGAGAGTGAAGCCACCGCTTCTCCAGATCAGCAAGAAGGGGGAGCAGCGGATGACTCCCCCGAAGATTCAGCGGCCGCTGCCCGCCGTGACGTTGAGCCGCCAACGGAGGGAGAGAAGCAGAAGAGTGCCCCGCAGAGTGGTGGTGTTGAGGCAGATAATCAGACCCCGCTGAGAGAGAAAGATCTGGCCCTGGAGCAGTGGCTAAGGCAGGTCCCGGATGATCCTGCGGGCCTGCTGCGGCGCAAATTTATGTTGGAACATCTACAGCGACAACGTGGTGAGGCGCAATGAGAAGCGAACGCCCTCTATTCATAGGCAGGCTCCTGGTAGCCCTCAAGATAGCCAAAAAGCGGAATGCAGAGAATAGAGCAGCAGAGAGCCCAGAGAAGAGTAGCTATGCACAATAACCCTGAAGCCCACATCAACAGAGAGAGAGTAGCGTTCGTAGCGAACTTGATTGCGACCGGCTCCGAGATCTGCTCGTCGCGAACAAGTTCGCTCCCACCCCTGGTTAGCAGGTCATTGCGTGCGGCTACCCCTAGAAAAGCTATCACATCCAAGCGCAATTTCAGGACGCTCTACCCCTCTGTGCAACCTCTGAAATCACAAAGTGCCGTTTCTCGATGGAGACTAATTACTAGCCTGTTTCTGATGCTCATGTTGCTGCTGGGCAATGCCCATGCTGCTGTTAATGCCTCACTTGATCGTCAGCTGATAAGAGAGGGCGAGACGGTACAGCTGACCCTGGAAGTGGCGGGGCAGGGCGGTAGTCAACCGGATACCTCGCCCCTGGAGCGCGACTTCGAACTGCTTGGAACCAGCAGTAGCAGCCACCTGAGTATCGTCAATGGGCGGGCCGATTCACGTACCACCTGGACCCTTACCCTTAGCCCCAAACGGACAGGTGAACTGACGATTCCACCATTGACCATGGGCGCTCACACAACGCCTGCCCTGAAATTGAAGGTTGAGGTGGCATCTGCCCCTTCGGCGGATGAACAGCCGGATATCTTTATAGAGAGCCAGGCGCTGCCAGAGAATCCCTATGTACAGGCTCAACTGCTGCTACGGGTGCGGCTGTTTCATGCGGTTAATATCAACCAGGGAACCCTCAGCGATCCCGAGGTAGAGCATGCACTGATACAGCGTATAGGTAAGGATCGCCGCTTCAAAACCTACAAAGGTGGGCGTCAATATCAGATGGTCGAGCGTCTCTACGCGCTCTTTCCCCAATCCAGTGGCCAACTGGAGATTGCAGCACCGGTGTTTAATGGTCAGGTGCCTGACCGCAGTCGTCAGCGCTCCCGCTCGGGACGCGTTTTTGGTAACGATCCTTTTAGCAGTCTCTTTTCCACCACCAAGCAGGTGAGAGTCAGAGGGAAAATTCTAACTGTTGCGGTGCGGCCTCAGCCCGTGGCTGCCGGCGGAAAGCACTGGCTGCCATCCACAGAGGTGCAACTGAGTGAAGAGTGGAGCGAGGCGGGTGACAAGCTTCGGGTGGGCGATCCCCTGACGCGAACAGTGACACTGACGGCGCGGGGGCTGACAGCGGCTCAGCTACCCGATCTTGCACAGGCAGCAGCGGACGGCTTCAGCAGCTACCCAGACAAGCCCGAGCTAACGACTGATGCCGAAGGTGAACAAGGCGTTATTGGCAAGCGGCTACAGCACATCGCCTATATTCCCACCCGCCCCGGCCTGTTGGAATTGCCGGAGGTGGTGGTGGAGTGGTGGAACACTGAGAGTGACCGCCTCGAACGGCTTGTTCTGCCGAGGCGCCGCCTGCAAGTGATGCCCGCAGCAGGTGCCGAGGTAGAGAGGCCTGCACCTATAGAACAATCGGCAACCCTGACACCCCCCCCGGCGATAGCGGCTCCCCCCACTGGAGTAAGCACCGCCACAACAATAGTGGCTCCCGGTTACTGGCCCTGGATAGCCGCCGCCTTTGCCCTGGCTTGGCTGATTACTTTACTGCTGTGGTGGCGGTCACGGGTTAGTACCCCTCCCTCAACGGAGAGTGACAAAGGTGAGATGCCGGATAGCGCCACTGCCCGCAACCGTTTCAAAACCGCCTGCCAACGCAATGATTCCACCGCAGCCCGTGCCACACTGATCGCCTGGGCCGCAGCAGAGTGGCCGGAGGCACCCCCTTCAGGTCTTGATGGAGTAGCAGAGCATTTTGACACGGAGGAGACCCAGGAGCTGATTCTACAGCTTGACCGCCATCTCTATCGGGAGGGGAGTGACTGGGAGGGTGCAAGACTGTTAGCTGCGGTAAAAAAACTGCCAGTCATTAATGCGCATGTAAAGGGTGATAGCGGCAAGCTACCCCCGCTCTATCCGGCGAAAAGCGCTAGATAGCAAACGGATTTTTCTCTCTAAATGTTCCCGCTGCCATCGCTATTGATAACAGAATAATCGCGCTAAAGAAGACAGGTATCACCACATAAGCAAAGCCAAGTGAATGGACCGCAGGCCCCCCTACTATGGCAGTTACTGCGGTTGCTCCCCCCGGTGGGTGCATACAACGGCATTTATGCATAAGAAACATTGCCAGTGGAATCGAAGCGGAGGCAGCTAGTAGCTCATTGGGGATACCTTGATAACAGGCAACCCCTACCAGTGCCGAAATCACATGCCCCCCCACCAAATTCCAAGCTTGAGATACCGGGCTGTGGGGTAATCCAAAAATTAACATAGCCGAAGCACCGGTAGAGGCAAGAACCATCGAAACCTGCTCTACCTCAAGAATGGTGCTGGTAAAAAATGTCGCGATAAGAGTCGCTACAAAGGCACCTATAATCGAAACCGTTAACTCCGAGCTAGACATTGTATTCATGCTTCACTCCCAATTTGTTTGGCTGGATTGTAACTGATAAATAAGGCGTCAGCAATCGCAGTAAGAAGAGTAATAGAAATAAGGGGTCAGAGCCCTTTAGTTACCTGCTTCTCATGTCCACGCGGACGCTCAATTAAAATCAAAGAGTTCTGCACCCTTAATGGACAGCAGTATTGTGGTTTACCACTAGCAGAAGAACCGCCTCTACCTCATCGAAGTGCCCGGCAGCAGCAGCCTCAACTACAGCCAGTACGCCTGGAGCCAACCGGCCCAGATCAACTATCCCGGCGGTGGAAGCCGAGCGATCCAATACGACCCGCTGATGCGCCCGACCCACATCCTCGCCAAAGACCCTGCGAAAAACCCGCTGCACGACTACCCGTACCAGTAAGACAATAGGGGTAACATCATCCAGCGAAAGACCGCTCAGGGCGACCATGGCTACCGTTACGACGAACTACAGCGCCTGATCGAAGGCAAAAGTCCGAGCGAGACCGAAGACTGGGTCTATGACCCCCTGCCAACAATCAGGGTGAGCGGGATCTACGAATGACCAAGATCCATCAGAAGGTGTCTGGCTGTTTTCGCTCGATAATGGGTGCGAAGTATTTCCGTTGAATTCGCAGCTATTATCCAACTGTCGAAAAAATGGGGTATCGTCTACTGAGGCGGTCAGGCTCTTATTCCAGGGGGAGATGCCTGCACTCATTAATCCAGGTACCTGAAAGGTTACTTCTTCTTTTTCATATCTCTAAGTTCCGGTTCATATGGATGCTAACGCCAAGTTAACCGGCGCACGTTAGCGCGTCCGAGCGAGGAACGAGCGTTGTTGAACTTTCTATTAGGCATCTTTTGGTGGCCATTCTTCATATTGAGGCGCTCCCTCTGGAATGGTTTCCCAAGTTGCTTTTGAACCTACAAAGATATGCATGCCAATCTCTATCTCTGGGTGGCCATCTACGCACCCCAATGTCACTCCGTGTATCTTTCCTTTATAGGTCCCACAAAGGGTCGAACCACATTGGCTACAAAAGCGCAATCCTGCTCCATTTTTTGATTCATAGCTGGTTAATAAATTCTCACCACTAACCCACGTAAATTGTTCTGGTTCTACTTGTGCATATGCTGAAGCTTGGGCACTGAACGCTTTTCGGCACATCGAACAATGGCAAGATCTTGCATCACGCAATTGGCCTTTGATTTCGTATTTCACTGCGCCACAAAAGCAAGAGCCATTGATTGTCAAAGTGTGTTCCTCTTTTTATGCCTAACGGCTGATTATACGAAACGCACGAGTATTGGTGTTACTCGACACGCACAGATAACGGAATAGTATTGCATTTGTTCTATTCTGTGACTAAGTTATCTTCAAAACATGAGGGATTATGACCATGACGGGGAATACAGCCACCACCAATATTAGCATCGAGGCCCTTTGGGAAGGTTACCTTCAAGTATTGAAAAAGTTCAGAGCTCCTGGGAAATCTCTGCCGTGGTAACAAAAACATGTTCAATTTTTTATCGACCAACAAATTGGAGCAATGAAATTTGAGCAAGGACACCCATAAATTGACATATTAAAATGGCACGTAGAGCGGGGTCAGCCATCGATTGGCATATGATGGGTGTCCAGTGATTCCCTTTCAACTACCACTTTTGGCCGGTCAGCGACCCTTTGGTCTGTTGCCGGGCCAGATCTCGCCCCTGCATCTCTTCTGCGACCACAGCGAATCTCTTCGGGGAAGATAAACTCGGTGTCAGATTTTCCATCGATGCCTCTCTCTTCGTTGCCCTCAGAGTAAAACAGCTTTCCGGGGCAATAGATATACTGTCCCCAGAATTCCAGAATTCCTTTAAGCAGATTGCTCTGGCTCCTGGTAAGCACTTTCAGGATATTGCTGCTTCAGTGCCTGTTGAATACCGTGAATCGTGGTCATTGTGGTATGAACCAGGATCGCAATCAGCGGCCCTATCATCACCCAGGTACTGAAGTTGGCCGCAGATAATAGCTCCATATTCAGAACACCCACCTGATATCCGAGCATATACATCACACCACCGTAGAGCGAAGAGAGCACGATATAGACAAACAGATTGCCCACCGAGGCGACCATGTGGTGCTGGATCAAAAGATCCTGATTGCGCATCATCAATAGATAGTAGAGCACTATTGGCGCGAGGCTATAGAAGGAGATATTGATGCCGGTAATGCTAAAGTCGTAAAATCCTAGGAAATGCACATTAATGATGAGAATCAGGATTAACAGGTAGGGAAACGCAGCAAGCCACTCTCTCTTAATAAAATTCATATAGAAATATCTCATATAACTGAATTTAGAATTGCCTTATTTTATACCTTTCTGGGTGATAACGTTCCGTTATTCTAAAATTGATGTGGTCAGGCTCGATTGATTATAATTAAGGACTGCTTTTGCCACTTAGCGGCCCTCAGACAGGACGTAGCCTGGGTTGAGCTTGCGAAACCCGGGGGGATTTAAATCCAGAAGATGATCTACCAACAAAGGAACTGTTAAAGCTAATGGTCGCATATCGGCGCTTTGCGGTCATCTGACAGGAAGCCTTGTTTAGTCCGCTCCTGGCTAGGAACGGGAATCCAGCGAGGGCAGCTCAGTGGCAGAAGCGGACATCAGTCGGTAGCCTGGGTTGAGCTTGCGAAACCCGGGGGAGTTTAAATCCAGAAAATGACCTACCAACAAAGGAACTGTTAAAGCTAATGGTCGCATATCGACGCAACTTTACCCCAGGTGCAAGTTACTTTTTTTACAGTGACTTTATTGGATCGTTCATCATCATTGCTGACGAAAAAAGTCGATGATCTGCGTGAAGTGATGC
>JBEVXV010001109.1:0-11919 GCA_040505915.1 Sedimenticola sp.
CAAAGATATCTTCCGCACCCGGATTGCAGGATTGGATTATTCCCTCTTCATCGTAGGTCAATATGCCATCGTTTATTACCTGCAATATTAAACGGTTTTTTGCCTCCCGTTCCGCCAATGTCCGATTGGCGTAGTAGAGTTCGCGGCTCTTATCCTCAAGCAGTCGCTCCGCCTCCTTGCGTGCTAGCCGCTCTCTTTCGGCTCGTTTTTGAAGGCGTTTCTGTTCGCTCATATCGAGTCTTGCCTGATCAGGTCGAACTGCATGGCGTAGCCATCTGAAGAGTGAAGTTCTTGACGTGTAATTTGCACCTGCTCTTTGAAGTGTGCGACACAGCCTTCGATCAATCCCATGGCCAGATCGTTAAAGGGACGTTGGGACCTGTAGGTCAGTATGAGGTGATTGGGATCAGGACGCGCCTCCTCAAAACTGGGCAGCTCTGCATCGGGGTAGAGTTTTCTGACCTCTACATGGATATGGTTTTCGATCAGCTGCAGAAAGTCAAAGCTGCAATCGACACCCTTTAGAAAGTCGGGATGACCCGCAGCAAGCCGTCCAAAGAGGTGTCTGCCAAATGTTTGAACCAAATGGGGAATGGGGGTATCGGTCAGGCGACTGAGCGTGGTGACAAGCGCCAACAGTTCACCATGGTTGTAGGTTCCAACCGCTGTATAGGCGCCCAGGGAGGAAAGGCTGGACGCATCAATCATCTCGTCTGCGATATCCGACGAGAAGCTATCTTCAACAAACTCAATAAACTCTGAAAAAACCAGCCCTTTCACGGTGGAGCGCCTCCTGGAAGCCTGCCCAATAGTACAAAGACTACTGCGGAAAGGCCTTTTTGACCAGACTTATTCAGAGGGTAACTATTCAGCTAGGAGCCTGTCCGAGAATAGGCACCGTAGCGAGGGAAGTCCATTTTGAGCCATTTTTTTCGGTTATTTGAGGCGAATAGTTACTCTTATTCAACGAAAATGAGCGGAAAAAAGAGCCAAAAGGGGCTTTCCGCAGTAGGAGTCCTATTCTCGGTCAGGCTCCTAGGCTTGGGGTCGGAGTCGATTGCCCACATGGATGTGGGCAATCGACTCCGACCCCTGGTGAAAATAGCCACAAAATTAGCTATAGCTGAATAGTTACAAACCGGATTCAATTCTCATTTCTCTCGTTTGCCCATCAAAGAATTCATCTTTAAGGGGTAAAACTACGATTGGTTCACATCACCCAAAACGGTACTGACATTATATTTACCAACCAGTGGTTAGGTGCTCTGTAAACACAAACGGAATGAGGCGTTGATGAAACTTAGTTTAAGAAAAGTGGATGAGAGGGGGGCTCTTGGCGTGTCGCATGCTCAAGGGGGGTTTACTCTGATTGAGATTATGGTTGTGGTGGTCATTCTCGGTGTGCTCGCAGCTGTGGTGGTGCCAAAAATAATGGATCGTCCTGATCTCGCACGCCAGACAAAGGCCGCTCATGATGTCAGAGCGATAGAGAGTGCGCTCAATCTCTATAAGTTGGATAACTTCACCTACCCCTCTACAGATCAGGGACTGGAGGCGCTGGTAAACAAACCGACATCTGGAAATGCCAATAACTGGAAGGCCAGTGGATACCTGGATAAGTTGCCAAAAGATCCCTGGGGCGCTCCATATCAATACCTCAACCCCGGGGTTAATTCATCTCTTGATATCTACTCTCTTGGTGCCGACAGGCAAGTGGGTGGCGAAGGGGTGAATGCCGAGATTGGCAACTGGACCATCTGATGGGGAATTATTTTGAAGCAGCGCATTGGTTGGCATGGAAGCAGTCAGGGGTTCACCCTGATAGAGATCATGCTGGTTATGGTGATCATCGGTGTACTGCTCTCTCTGGCCTCCCTGTCGTTGTCTGGTGATCGGCGTGAGGATCTGCTGTATGAAGAGGCGCGACGGCTCTCTGCTCTGATCAGGCTGGCTCGGGACGATGCCATTATCAACCTGCACTCAATCGGATTTGCGGCTACCGAAAACAGTTATCAATTTCTGCTTACAAAGAAGAGCCAGTGGCTCCCTTTTGATTCTGATACACCTTTTAAGCAACGGCACCTCTCCCCAGGTGCTGGCTTGAACCTTGAGGTGGAGGGCGTGGGGATGACGACCGGGAGTGAAACTGAGGGTCGACTTCCCGCCGTGGTTTTCTGGTCGAGTGGAGAAGTGACACCCTTTCAGTTGATGCTGGCACTTGATGGTGAGCAACGCTACCGCCTGATGGTCAATGCGGTGGGGGATATTACACTTGATACACCGTCAATCTGAGCGACCCAGAGAGTACGGATTCACTCTGCTGGAGATTATGGTCGCTCTGGCTGTAGTGGCGGTTGCCCTCTCTGCTGCGGTGAAGCTGAGCACTCAGAGTGTCAACAACATGCAGCGGTTGATGGATAAAACATTTGCCCATTGGGTGGCCCAAAATATTCTTGCCGAGAAGCGTCTTCAGCCCAGCTTCCCCGCCACCGGATTGAGTCGTGGAGAGATGGAGATGGTGGGACGGCAGTGGGTTTGGGACGTTGAAGTGTTCGACACTGAGGATGCAGATGTTCGCCGCATCGAAGTCCAGGTGGGAGGGACTCCTCCGGTAACCGTGTTGACCGGCTATGTCGGCAGATCCAGCTTATGAGACGGTCACGTCAGTACGGCTTCACTCTGTTGGAGATTATGGTGGCGATGGCTGTGTTTGCGGTGCTCTCAGCCATGGCCTACGGTGGGCTGCAATCGGTGCTTCAGAGCAGACAGGGGTTGCAGGGAGCATCAGAGCGCCTGAGTAGGCTTCAGCTTGCGCTATTGCTGGTGGAGCGTGACCTGGGGCAACTGTCGATGCGGAGTGTACGGGTCAGCGATAATAAGCCCCTGGCCGCTATGCAGAGCCCCGCTGACGACAACCTGATTGAATTTACCAGTGGCGGCTGGGCCAACCCACTGGCGGGGCCAAGGAGCAGTCTGAGACGGATTGCTTATGGCCTTGAGCAGCAGCGGCTTATTCGCTCTACCTGGGCGGTACTGGATAGAACTTATTCGATGGAACCCTTATCAGCAACCCTGATTGAGGGGGTGACGGAGTTGTCACTGCGTATGCTTGATAGCAAGGGGGGCTGGCACACCCGCTGGCCGCTATCGAAAGCACAGGGTGGTGATCTTATTGGTGCATCACCCGTAGCGGTCGAGGTGACCATTGAGCTGGAAGATATGGGGTCGATAAGGCGGCTTATCCCTCTGCCTACAGGGTGGCTGAAGCCGGCCAAAAAAAAAGGGTCTGAAAGCTGATATGAGAATAGTGTCAGTCGAGCCTCCGGGACGTGGAGATACTTATCAGCAGGGGGTGGCGCTTATTACGGCCATGCTGGTAGTCGCTATTGCGACAGTGACCGTGGTGGCAATGATGTCACAGCAGCATATGACCATCAGACGTACCGGGTCGCTGCTCTATAGTGACCAAGCCTTTGAACTTGCGCTGGGTGTGGAGGCCTGGGCAAAGGGTGTGCTGATAGAGGACTTGAAAACCAATAAGTTTGATGGCAGTGGCGACCTGTGGACCAGGCCGCTTCCTCAAACCGAGGTTCGTGGTGGAGAGATTGGCGGGCGTATTGAAGATCTACAGGGGCGATTTAACCTCAATAACCTGATACAGAACGGCAAGGTGGATGACGCATCGGTAGGGCGCTTTAAACGGTTGCTGCGAATGGCTGGGGTTGATGAGGGTATTGCCCAAGCGGTGCTCGACTGGATGGATGCGGATAATGGGGTACGTTTTCCCGATGGGGCGGAAGATGCGCACTATAAACTGCAGCAACCACCCTATCTTGCAGCCAACAGGATGATGACGAGTGTCAGTGAGCTACGCATGATCAAGGGTATAGATAATAAAATGTATATAAAACTGCGCTCCCATTTGACTGCGCTGCCTGAGAGAACTGCGATTAATGTTAACAGCGCCACACCGCTGGTGCTTGCATCCCTTGGTAATACTTTAGCCGTTGAACATATGAGGCAGCTGATCGAGAGGACGACAGAGACGCCCTGGGATTCACTGGATGCCTTTCGACAGGAGCCTGAGATCGGCGGTCTGGATTTAGCTGATGGGGTGGCCGCTGTCTCAAGCAACTATTTTAGTGTCACGGCAGAGGTGCGGCAGGACTACCTGAAGCTGTCGATGAGCAGCCGTTTACAGCGTACCAATGAAGGAAAAGTGAGTGTCCTATCAAGAGTGCATAGAGGTGGTGATGAGTGACGGTATGCAGAAGGTGCTGGTACGTCTGCCGGAGGCGCCAGGTGATGCGCTGACCTGGGTAGTGCTTGATTCGCGGGGCCGCCCCCAGGGGGAGGTGGGGCATGGAGAGATGAAGCAGCTTGTACCTCTGGTAGGTGACAGCCCCCTGACGTTATTGGCCCCAGGCTGTCAGATGTGGCTGGGTGTCACTGAGTCGCCAGCACGTAACCGCCGACAACTGGTAAAAGCACTGCCCTATGCGCTGGAGGATGAGTTTACAGAGGAGGTGGAGTCACTCCATTTTTCCATAGGTGAACATCGCAGTGGCCGGGTGCCGGTGGCGGTGATCAGAAAAGAGTTGATCGCCGGATGGACACTTGAAGCGGCGTCTCTGGGGCTGCAGCTCTCTGAGCTGAAGTCAGAGTTACAGGCTGTGCCCTGGCTGGAAAAACAGTGGACGCTACTCTGCGATGGTGGGCGAATGCTGGTAAGAACCGGCGCAATGACAGGGTTCTGCTGTGAGTCGGCTAACGCTCCACTGCTGCTTAATCGCTTAATTGCAGAAAGGGCTCCCGATGAGCTACCGGTGATTATTCGCTGTATCGGTTGTGATGAGGCGTTGATAGACCTTCTTGAAGGGGTACTGGATGAGCCGAAATTCACCGTTATGAGAGAGGAGGCTGACGCCGCTGTTATCACCTATCTCGCCGAAGGATCAGGCAATACCCCAGCGCTCTCTCTGCTCCAGGGAGAGTTTGGGCAGCAGGCTCAGTTAGCAGAGGTTGTTGCGCCATGGCGTCCGGCAGCGCTGTTGCTGGGACTTTGGTTAATGGTGGTTACCGGCTTGCAGATATATGACATCTATCGTCTTGAGGGGGAAGTGACGGCGATGTCTCAGACCATAGCCGTGCTCTTCAAAGAGGGGTTGCCGGATAGCCGCAGGATGGTCAATCCGCAGGTACAACTGGAGCGTGAACAGAAGCGCCTCAAAGAGAAGTTTGACAATGCTCAAGGTGGTTTTATCGCTCTATTGGCCGGTAGTGGCGAGGCGCTGAATGAGGTCGATGATGTGCGATTGACCGGCCTGGCCTATAAAAATAGTCAGCTTGAGATGCAGCTGCATACCAATGAGCTGCAGTTGCTAGATGAGGTGAAGCAGACGGTCAGTGAAAATAGTAGGCTGAAGGCGGATATCCAGTCGGCCTCCTCAGGAAAGAGTGGGGTTAAAGGGCGACTTGTGGTGGCTGCAAAATGAATATCAGAGAGTGGTTTGACGCATTGGTGCTGAGAGAGAAGCTTATGCTTGTTGTCAGCACACTATTCCTGTTGTTGATGTTGCTGTACAGCACGGTATGGCGGCCCCTGGGAACCAAGGTGGAGACCCTGCAAAGCACTGTCGGTACCCAAAAAGAGCAAGTTGCCTGGATGAAAAATGCAGTTAAGGAGCTACAGCAACTGCGTCAGCAGCAAGGGTCGCCTAGCACCGGCGAGGGTGAAAACTATCCCTCACTGTTGACCCATGTTGATCAGTCGGCCAAGCGATCAGAGATGAGTTCTGCCATCACCCAGGTTGAGCCTACTTCAGATAGTGAAGTCCAGGTTCGGTTGGAGAGTGCGCACTTCAACACCATGATGGAGTGGCTGATTCTTCTCAATGAGGAGGGGGTGGTGGTCGATTCGGTGAGCCTCGCCTCTGCAGACGGTAACGGGCGGGTGAATGGCCAAGTGAAACTTCGTAAACGGGGTGGTGGCGTATGAGATCGAGATCAACCAACGCAACTAGCGCTATGGTCGCCTCGGTGGTGCTGACTGCTCTGATTGCCTACACCCTTATCCATCCATTGATGCTGCGTTCCGATGCTAATGCCGTGGCAACACCTGTGCCGGTAAAAGAGACTCCTGTGATGGTGGTAAGTGAAGTCATCAGTCCGGAAGAGGTCGCCGAATGGGATCTGTTTGGTGAGAGCAGCGCAGTTGAACAGGCAGAAAATAAACTACCTGCTCCTGTAGTGGAGACCCGCCTGATGTTGAGCCTGAAAGGGGTCTATGCGCCGGACGATATGGATGATGGCTGGGCGATTATTTCAGCTGACCAAGGTAAGGATCAAAGCTTTATGGTTGGTGAGCAGGTTACCGGCGGTGTCACGCTGGCAAAAATAGAGCCGGGTAAGGTGCTGTTGGAGCGTAATGGAGAGATGGAGTCGCTGATTCTGGAGAAAGAGCGTCTTTCGTTAATTAAATAGGTAACTATTCAGCGGGGTTTGGGGTCGGAGTCGATTGCGTCGTAAAAAAGTGCATTTACCACCCATCTTGGTGCAATCGACTCCGACTCCGGGTGAAAGCAGTCCAAAAAATAGGTATAGCTGATGAGTTACTTAAATAGCCGGGTTGCTCACAGTCTTGTCGGGCAGGGGCCTCTAAAATGGCTATCGGTCATGACCTGTTCAGAGGCTTCTTGGTGCCATGTTCAGTTACTAGATAAAAATGAGATAAAAATGGGGCAGTATGAAAAAGATTGATAAAAAAGAGAGGCCCAACGCTCATCTCTTCCGATCCTGGGGGGGCATACGCTACCTGCGTGGGGCGCTGTTTTTTCTATTGGCTGCACTCTATACCTCGTGTGCCACTGCTGCGGGTATTACGCTCAACCTGGAAGGGGCAAACATCAAGACACTGATCTCGGCAGTTTCCGAGGTTACAGGAAAAAATTTCATTATTGATCCTCGGGTAAAAGGTAAAGTGACTATTGTTTCCGGGCGTCCAATGGATAGTGATGAGCTTTACCAAGTGTTCCTCTCGATTCTCGATGTTCACGGCTACGCAGCGGTAGCGTCGGGCAATGTGGTGCGAATTATCCCCAACGCGGTGGCGAAGCAGACAGCCACCCCGGTGGCCAGCGTTAACAAACCGGGACAGGGAGATGAAGTGGTGACCCGGCTGATCGAACTCGAGCATGTCTCTGCTACCGAGCTGGTGCCGCTATTGCGGCCGCTGGTGCCGCAACAGGGTCACTTGGCTGCTCACCCCACCAGCAACATGCTGGTAGTGACGGATCGGGCCCAGAATATCAGCCGCCTGATGACCATGATCAAGCGAATCGATACCGTCAGTGAGAGTGAGATCGAGGTGATTCAGCTGCAACACGCCTCCGCTGAAGAGGTGGTGCGGCTTGCCACCCAGTTGATCAACCCTGATTTAGATCCCAAAGGGGTAGCCGGCGGACAAGGTATTAAAGTGGTGGCCGATGGGCGTAGCAATGCGGTGCTACTGAGTGGTGAGTCTGCTGGTAGGCTGCGCTTCAGAACGCTGATATCCCATCTCGATACGCCCTTTGAGTCGGCAGGTGACACCCAGGTTATCTATCTTCACTACGCCAATGCACTGGCGCTGGCTGAGGTGCTGCAGTCGGTGAGTAACTCAACCGTGATGGGTGCAGATGGTAAGCCGTCGGGGGGTATGGTCGCAAAAGTAAATATTCAGGCGGATGAGAGTTCCAACGCACTGATTATCACGGCACCACCGGAGAACATGAAGTCGTTAAAAGAGGTGATCCGCAGTCTGGATATACGCCGGGCGCAGGTTCTGGTAGAGGTGATCATTGCCGAAGTCAGTGCCGATAAGACAGGTCGGCTGGGAATTAATTGGCAGACCGATCCACAGGAGAGCAATGGTGCTGTTGTCGGCACCTCCCTACCGGGTCAAGGGCAGACTCTTGGTGGTTTCAAAAGTACAATCAGTAGTGCGGTTGCCATGGGTACAGGGATCAACTTTGGTTATCTTATAGGTGGTTCAGTACGGGCGCTACTGACAGCGCTGAGTGCTGACGGTAATACCAATATTTTATCAACGCCGACACTGGTCACCATGGATAACGAAGAGGCGACGATTACTGTTGGAGATAATGTGCCCTTTGTCACCGGTCAATACACCAATGACAACAGTACCCCCGATAATCCTTTTCAGACTATCGAGCGCAAGGATGTGGGCATAGTGCTTAACGTCAAACCACAGATTAACGAAGGTGATGCCATCATGCTGGAGCTGAAGCAGGAGGTCTCGTCGGTGGACAGCAATACCTCAGGTGCCGATCTACGCACCCGGCGACGGGAGATTTCAACCAAGGTGATGGTTAATGATGGTGACATGCTGGTGTTGGGGGGCTTGATGCAGGACAGCTCCAGCCAAAATATAAATAAAGCGCCGGGGCTCGGCGATGTACCGCTGTTTGGTAACCTGTTTAAGAGCAGAAGAGCGGAGAAGCACAAGACCAACCTGATGGTTTTTATCCGCCCAACCATCTTACGTAATAGCCAGGATGGCTTAACGATGACCGCCAGCAAGTACTACAAGATACGACGTGAGCAGGTCAATCTCGATCAGAAAGAGATGGAGTGGTTGCTGAATGAGAATGTAAGGGCATTACCCAAAGATCAGGCTAAATGCTGTGATGATGACACGCCTGTTGTTGATGAGCCCGTGGACGTGCCGCCATCTGCCACAGCTAACGATTTTGATCCATTAACGTATTTCAATAGTAATTGAGGCGAGGTGTTAATGGATATCACTCCCCATTCGGTATTGATTGGTGATGTCGAGGTAAGCAGCCGGTTTGTCGAGCTTGAGAGCGCCCCCGACTATCAGGAGAAAAAAACCTCCTTCGCGTTTTCACAGCGTCATGGGCTGATGATCAGTGAGCAGGGGCCGCTGGGTGCGACGGTACTGCATAAGGCGGATGCTTCCTTGCAGGCACTGACTGAAATTCGCCGACTGCTTGGGGTGGCGGTCAGATATCAGGAGATCCCAGATACCGATTTTGATCGGCTACTGACCACTACCTATGAAGATAGTGGTGATGGCAGCATGGCCATGATGGAGGGCGTCAATAGTGATCTCGACCTCAAGAGTGTGATTCAGGATCTGAGTGAGCCTGAAGATCTGCTGGATAATGATGATGATGCGCCGATTATCCGTCTGATCAATGCCCTGCTTGCCGAAGCGATCAAGGAGGAGGCTTCCGATGTCCATATCGAACCACTTGAAAACCGGCTGGTGGTGCGTTTTCGGGTAGATGGGGTACTGCGTAAAGTGTTGGAGCCCCAGCGCTCACTGACCTCACTCATTACTTCCCGTATCAAGGTGATGGCCAAGCTTGATATCGCCGAGAAGCGACTACCACAGGATGGCCGTATCTCGCTCAAACTCGCTGGCCGTGCGGTGGATGTGCGCGTCTCCACTATACCCAATGCCCATGGTGAACGGGTGGTGCTGCGTCTCCTTGATAAGCAGGCGGGGCGTCTGTTTCTGGATAATATCGGTATGTCGCCTGTAGCACTTAGGGCTTATAAGGAGTGCATCAACCGACCACACGGTATCGTGCTGGTGACCGGCCCTACCGGTTCGGGAAAGACCACAAGCCTCTATGCCTCCCTGACAGAACTGAATACCACCAGTCGCAATATTATGACGGTGGAAGACCCCATTGAGTATTATCTTGACGGGGTGGGGCAGACCCAAGTCAATACCAAGGTGGAGATGACCTTTTCACGGGGATTAAGGGCTATTCTGCGCCAGGATCCTGATATTGTGATGGTGGGAGAGATTCGCGATCTGGAGACGGCGCAAATTGCCATACAGGCGAGTCTCACCGGTCACTTGGTATTTTCGACCCTGCATACCAATACCGCCGTGGGTGCGGTGACAAGAATGCGAGATATGGGTGTGGAGCCTTTTCTACTCTCTTCAAGTCTGCTTGCAGTGGTGGCTCAGCGCCTGGTTCGAACACTCTGCCCGCACTGCAAGCAGCCCCGTAAAGCCACGGCTTCAGAGTGTAAGCAGCTGGGGATGGCGGCTGAAAGTAGGCCGATGATCTATGCCCCAAAAGGGTGCCCTCTGTGCAAAGAGAGCGGCTATATCGGGCGTATGGGCATTTACGAACTGATGCTGGTAGATGATCCGCTACGCAAGCAGATACACGATGGAGTAGATGAGCGGGAGATGCAGCGCGGGATGCGTACCAAGATGCCGGGAATACGTCAGGATGGCGTGACCAGGGTGCTCAATGGCGACACTTCTATTGAGGAAGTGGTACGTGTGACCCAGGAGGATTGATATGGGTGCCTACGAGTATATAGCGCTTAACCCTGGAGGCCGCCAAGAGAAAGGTCTGATCGAAGGTGATACTCCCCGTCAGGTGCGTAGTCGTCTGAGGGCAAAAAATCTATCACCACTTACGGTGGTAGAGGTGATCGCAAAAGAGGGTAAGGGGGAGAGCCGTAATTTTATCGCCACCCTTTTTCAGCCATCTCTCAATAGCAATGAGTTGGCGCTGGTGACACGCCAGTTGGCAACACTCTGCCGATCAGGTATGCCTATTGAGTCTGCACTGAACATCATTAGCAAGCAGACCGAAAAGGTAAAGATCAGTCGTATTCTGATGGCGGTTAGAGCGCGGGTGCTGGAGGGGCACTCTCTCGCTATCGGTCTGGCAGAATTCTCCAGTAGTTTTTCATCCCTCTACTGTTCGACGGTCGGGGCGGGGGAGCAGTCAGGGCATCTCGGCGGTGTGCTTGAACGCCTGGCAGACTACACCGAACAGAGCAGAGTGATGCGACAGAAGATTCAGCTGGCGCTCTTCTATCCTGCACTGTTGACCATTATGGCGCTTCTGGTGACGATCGCCTTGATGGTCTATGTGGTTCCACAGGTGGTGCAGGTCTTTGACGATATAGGGCAGGAGCTGCCAGCACTTACTCAAGGATTGATCGCCCTCAGTGATTTTCTCAGAGAGCAGGGGTTACTGCTGTTGCTACTGATTTTGTTGAGTGGGGTGGGGGTAAAATTTCTACTGCGTATGCCTGTACCCCTCTTCTATTTTCACCGTTTAATCTTACGACTACCCATCATCGGCCGCTTGGCAAGAGGCACAGGTACCGCTCTGTTTACCCGTACCTTCAGCATTCTCTCCTCCAGCGGTGTCGATATCCTGGAGTCGTTGCGGATATCTGCCGAAGTGATCGCTAATCAGCCAATGCGGCAAGCAGTTGTTGAAGCAGCGGCTAAAGTACGTGAAGGGGGTGGGCTGGCTGCCGCTCTGGAGAGTAACGGCTATTTTCCGCCCATGACCCTCTCTCTGATTGCCAGTGGTGAGGTGAGTGGTAATCTTGATGAGATGTTGGCGAGGGCGGCTGATAATCAGGAGCTGGAGGTGACATCCATTATCGCAACCGTTATGGGGCTGTTCGAGCCTCTGTTGATCATGGTGATGGGTGGGTTGGTGTTGACCATTGTCCTGGCGATACTGCTACCGATATTCGACCTTAATCAACTGGTTCGATAAATAGGGATAGTTTGATCAGCGTCGTTCTGAAATTAGGGTGTGGGAAATTAGGGTGACAGTTTACTTTACCTCATCCCTTTTGCCTCAAACAGGCGCAGACCGCAGCCGTACAGCAGCTCCGCCGCAAGGTCACATGGCGCGGAGAGCCGAGTGATAACATCATCCACCTCATCCCGTGACAATACAACCGGGATGTAGAGCTTCTTCTTGGCCCGCACCACTCCCTCGACCTTACCAAACTCTTTTCCCAGTACGTGCCTGAACAGAAACAGCAAGGCGTTAAATGCCTGGTTCTGGGTGGACGCGGAGACGTTCTTCTCCACTGCCAGAAAAGAGAGGTACT
>JBEVXV010001110.1:0-1943 GCA_040505915.1 Sedimenticola sp.
GTTCCAGAATATTCTCCAGTTCTCTAACGTTGCCGGGAAAGGGGTAGTTGTAGAGTGCTTTCAGCGCCTCCCGTTCAATACGGGGTTTGTCTCGGCCATTTTGCTCTGCAATGCGCTTGAGTATGCGGTCGGCCAGCAGGGCGATGTCTTCCCGGCGCTCTCGCAGGGGAGGGATCTGCAGTTCGATGATGTTGATACGGTACAAAGGGGGCGCTACCCGCGTTTGTTTTTTGTTGAGTTCTTGGCAATCAAATCGCCTCAGTCTATAATATGACCATCTAATTGGTCAGATGGGATTTCCATTATGGACAGCAAAACAGTCAGTTTGGCAGACGCTAAGGCCCACCTCAGTGAACTTACCGAATTGGCTGCAATGGGTGAAACAGTGTTTATTACCAAACGTGGCAAGCTCGTAGCGCGGGTTTCACGACCAGAACCCCCACGCAAACCGGTGGATCTGGCAACCCTTCGGCGTTTGACGGACGCTATGCCGCTCCAAACAGAAGAGGCTGGAAGCTTTATGCGTCGCCTCCGTGATGGTGCCCGGTATTGATGTTGTATCTGGACACCAGTCTGCTCGTGGCCGCATTGACGAACGAACCTCGTACAGCCGAAATGCAGGAGTGGCTGGCGGCTCAGCCGCCAGAACAGTTGGTCATAAGCGACTGGGTCATAACAGAGTTTTCAGGGGCACTCTCACTAAAAGTGAGAACCGGGCAGTTGGGGTCTGTACACCGAGCGGATGCACTGGCACTCTTCATCTCGCTGGCCGAAGAGTCATTTACGGTGCTGCCCATATCGCGTCTCGATTTTCGTACCGCCGCCCGCTTTGCAGATCAGCATGCAACCGGATTACGTTCAGGGGATGCCCTGCATCTTGCGGTAGCGGCTAACCACGGGGTGCAAATTAATTCCCTTGATCGAGGCCTTGTGCAGGCGGCCGAAGCTTTGGGGGTTAGTTCTGCCTTGCTTTGAATTTATAGCCCTTTGCCTTCCTTGCTGATCACTCCATACCCAACTTACTGAGACGGTATCTCAAGGCACGAAAACTGATCCCCAGTTTTTTTGCCGCTGCGGTCTTGTTCCAGCGGGTCTCCTCCAGTGCTTGGGTGATGATTGTCCGCTCTACCTTCTCCAGGTGTTCTTCCAGAGGGAGCCCAGGCTCTGGCTGGGGAGTGTCTCTGTTGTCTGGTAGGGCCAGGTCATCAAGTTCAATCATCTCCCCGTCACAAAGGGCGCTGGCGCGTTCCAGAATATTCTCCAGCTCGCGGACGTTGCCGGGGAAGGGGTAGTGGTAGAGTCGCTTTAGCGCCTCTCGTTCAATACGGGGTTTGTTGCTGCCGTTATGCTCTGCGATGCGGCTTAGGATGCGATCAGCCAGCCAGGAATATTGTAGGTCAGCTCCAGCCCCCTACCGCCAAAATTGGGTTGGTAGTAAAAGGGTGTCAAAAGAAAGAGTGCCCCTATTAGGGATAGCGGGAGCCATTGATTAGGCTGGGTTAGGGTGTACGGCATGGTTTATGCTCACTGTTATCGATGCCCGGCATTGTTTGGGTTTAATACCAAATAGTACACTGATTAAACTGCTAGCGGAAGGTGCTCTAATGTATTGTTATTAAGCATATATCTAACTATCCACAGCCCGATTTTTCCAGCCCTGCCGTAGATAATTCAAATAGGTATAGCTGAATAGTTACAAGCAATCTGTCGTTCCATTTGCTCCAGGTGGCCTTCCAAGGGGCTCCTCGCTACTTCAGGTGGGTAATCGGGTAATAATGGCGTCATATTCTAGGTACACAACGTTGAAATATCGTGCAGGATGAGAAGGTATTATCATGGGTGTTCCGTACTATTCCAATGAAGAAAATCATCGAAGTATTACGTCTCAAACATGAGGCCAAACTCAGTCATTAGAAGATTGCTCGCGCCTGCGATCTGTCCAA
>JBEVXV010001111.1:0-5491 GCA_040505915.1 Sedimenticola sp.
ACACGATTACCATGCGAGTCTTCCACGTCATACACGCCATCGTAACGATCAGCAACCAGATGCAACTCCGGACATGGATATCGTTTAACTATGACACGGAATACCCTCTTGTCACTCTCGTAATTCATTCTCGTTTGGTTTCAGTGTTCGAATAATACCCATCACATCAACAACGATGCCAGATTTACTATCAACATCTGGTTCTGGCAGAGATTCGGGCCATTTCTCGTACCCGGATGTTTTCTTCAATGTTTCCAGTAACGCTGCCTTGTTTCCTCCTCGCAAGTGAATGTCATTTGTTTCTGGATCAACTTCAGCCAGAGACGGTGGATAACTACGCAGTTCATATGACAGGATATCTACAAGTTCTGTGGTTTCTGATTGATCTCTTTCTCGTTCAATTAACGCTCGTTTCAACACTTGTAATTCTTCCGTCAGGTAAGTATTTTGCTGCTTCTTCGATTTTACTGGTTTGACTCGTTTTTCTAAATCACTGAATGTGTGCAGTTTCACTTTGGTAAGTTTCCCAGTATCGATGTAACTTTCTACAGCTGCTTTCCCACTTTCTTCAAACAGTAGCAAATCTTTCGTTACGTTTTCCGTGGCTTTCAATCCGCTTTCAATATTCACAATATCTTTGCATTCCTCGTATCTGAACGGATTTATCATATCTGCATTGAACTTGTCGATGACCGCTTCACACTGTGCATGTTCTCTTCTTTCCTGTGCTCGATTGTCTTCGTGGTGTAAGTGATCTGAGCCATCCATCTTCAACATGGTCTTCAGGGCAGATGTCGTAGATGCCGAGAATGGTAGTGTCACAAACCATTTTTCCTGTGTCTTCTCTTTCAGCGTTATTCCCTTCAACCCAGCCTGACCACTGCGACCCTTTGCGTCGCAGTTCTGCGAGCATTCCAATGCCATGTCCGTCCATATTGAGTTAAACTTTCTAGATGACCTTTTCACTGTGAAATTACCATTCTGAAATTCTTGTTCTACTTCCGGTGCTTGTGTTGGTAGGTTTCTCATTTCTTCTAGGTACGAGACAAGTACCTTTGTGTACTTAAGATGATCTGCGGCGGCTATAACTTTGGTCATAGTTGATGTTGCGGACAGATGGTCAGACCATATAGCCTCACGTTCAGCGTGTATGAACAGTAGAAGTGTTTCCATCATAGCCAAGTACTTCAGCCAGAATTGGTGTAGATTGAATTCTGACCGGGATTCATTGAACGCATCCATCAGTGGTCTGGCTTGTGCCAGAAAGTGTTTGATTTGAGGAATTGTAGCGGTGGCATTAAGTGTGTCGCCACTGGGGACATCAACTTGCTCGCTCACGCTTTCATTGAATTCAGCGAAGCAGTTCAGTTGTATATCTTTCTGTAGACAAAACTCTTCGAATGCACACCACCACATGTGCAGCAGTGATTCGTAAGCACACATGTGTGCATTGATAGACTGATAATACCCCTTTCCGGATAGTATTTTGTTGGCCGTTCCTTCATGTACAATTCCACTAGTTACTAGCATGTCTTTCAATCCAGACCCTGCCATGATTTTACCGATTGCTCCTAGGTAATTCATCAATAGATGGAAGCCACCGAGACGTAGTATTAACTGTGGGAAATGGCTAGGGTTGTTTTTGCGCAATGTGTAACTTATTTCATAGACAGCCTCGTCCTGAGTAACAATTGTGTGCTTCATACCTAGTTTCTCACTTGCTCGGATACATATTTGTAATGCCTCCTTTACAACATCGGGATTAGTTGGTGCGTTGGGTAGGAATGGGCAGTAGCCGATGGCTGTTGTTGAAACATTCGACTGACTTATTGCTGCGTGGAATACTTTCCAGCTCGGACAATCGATGTCTACTTCTAACAATTTAGTTGGACAGGCTCTCGCTATTGCCCAGCATAGATTTATGTCAGTAAGTCCATTTTCATCTTCCTTAAGCAGCCAATCAACATCCACCTCTGATGTCGGACGCAAATCACGGGTAAGCTTTCGAATGCTGCCTGCCCTCTTAGGAACATCATGGGAAATCCTTAATGTGTCGAGACTAGTTCGTCGATGAATCTTTGATGGAACAGTTCCAAACGATCCGTGTTCCAATGTTTGTCCGACTTCCGAATTCTGGAACATTACCATACTAGTAACATGCATACTAGAGCCATCAAGCGTACATTCTGAAAAATCCAAATTGTCTATCGCATACTGAGTGAAGTTTCCAGGCATAATATTCGCCGGGATGAACACGTTATCGACCGAACATTTTTCTGTGACTTCCAGTGCGACTGATGTTAATGTTCTATGCAAATCATTGTAGCTAATACATAGCCCTAATTTGTTAAGCACTGTTATAATTTCTCTACTGCGCGTTTTGTGATAGATGTACACTGCCAATCCAACGTGTTGTGGGGTTCGCTTTCCCGTCTTGGCAAACAAAATATTTTGTGCCACGTTCAAAACGTTTTCGTGTAACGACATTCGTGAACTGTCCGTACTAGCAGGTTCTCTACCTGGCAACTTCGCTTTTCCACGTTCTTCATCTATGCAGTCAAAGTCAACTGAGTCACTTAATATAAAGGCCAATAAATTGTACACACTGGGAGGGATAACCTGGTCAGCTTGTTCATAATTCACTGACCATGCTCCAGTGTCGTTGGCGTCTTCTTCATAGTCAGGGATGGTTTTGATGTCTGTTTTAATCTGTTGTGCAACTTGGTATGCTAACTTATTTGCTAGTTCTGTTCTATGCTTTGAAGATAGTTCGTCAGAATCGTCAGTTTCACTCTCATCAGATGTAGGAATAGGAATGAAGTTATCTTCCATGTGGCGCTTTAATGTGATACAAGCTGATATTAACTGACTTGCACTCAACTCAGACGAACACACTAAGTCTGACGTGTTTCCTCCTTGGGGCCAGAATAGAATTGAGTTACCAAAATGATTCTTAAGTCGTTGTTTCATTTTGTCATTTCTATACAAATGTGCGTCAGTTGCATCAACGCCTTCGTGTATGAGATGTTGTGAATATGATTCAGTTAATGACGATACATACATTGCTTTTCCCGCTTTCAAAGGCCCGTCAATCTCCTCACATAGATTATCGAATGCGTGTGCGTATAATTGTCTTACTTTCTTCCCTTCGGCTTCACGCGCGCTGTAGTTTCTAGTGTTACGCAATTTATCATAACACGTTTTATGGTACCTAGCATTAACGGAGAACAAGTCAATAGAACAGTCCCCGTCACCTTGTATTCTGTGTATAACATCTACATTGGAAGCTTGCTTAGCCATGTTGTACAATGACTTTCCAACAGGGTCAGTCAGTACGCGTAGCATTCGTTCATGTTTCTTTTTACCTGGCAAGTTAGAGTTTCCACATATCAGACACATGGTATTGAAGTCAAACTCTGGTGTTGTTTTTCTTGTTTGCCGCTTGCTAACAGGAGAGACCAACGGCGATGGTGATCTCTTCCTGGCGCCTTTAATATTTGTCTTGCTAGTCCATGTTGCCCTGCATGTTCGGTGCCATTTAGGATTGTTTCTGAAGAAATCATCTTTCGAAAGCAACTCTGGTCGGATACGTCTCGAAACGTGGTCGTCCCTGTGTTCTACGGCCGCTACTATCGATTCAAAACTGGCTTCCGAAATAGTATTCAAACTCTCAGTTGTCACTTTTTGGCACACAATACATATGTTACAGTCTAGACACGGACCTGCCAGCTTTTCAGGACTGGGAAATATGGAAATATTTGATGCCATTCTTGCTGTGGGATGTGTGTCCATTTATCACGTCAAGATGTAGCCATGATGCGTGTACCTTACAACGTCATCTGAAAATAGAAATACATTTACATTGGTTGTGGAAAACAAAGGAACCAGTTATGATGATGAAATAGTATTTTACGGCTCATCGTTTTGTAACTTAAACCATTTATACCCGTGGTACTCGTGTGCTGGGGGGGGAGAGCTTTGAATTTACGAATCCTGATTTGGTGTCATATGCACTGCTCTTACTACACCAAATCACTTGCCTCCCTTCAATGTTTACTCGCCGCTTACGAGAAGCAGAGGATACCGAGTGCTATTCTACCACGGTACCACAGGGAAATAGATAACATTAAGTTGTTGGTAGTAGTGTTATTATTGTAGTTGTGACCAATGCCAAATTGTTCGTCGGTATAAATCTACCAGTAGTACTATTATGAATGCTAGTTGCTTATCACTTAATGCTGGGTCATATGGCTTTTAAAAATAAAAGTACATATGCCATTATTATTTGGCAATATACAAATGTACCCATATTAATGTATGTCGTTATTCACAGTTATATGAAGCTATATTAAATATGCGATAACTCAACCGAATGCATGAGTTCAAATTGTAAAAGCAAAAAGACCACCAACATGTCATCCTCTCTAACGGACGTACGTACGGACGGACGGGCCGATGGATAGACAGATGCACGTACAGATGCACGTACATATATTATTAAGGACGCACATATATTAGTAGTATCAATCTCCATTGACCTGGTCATGACACAGATCAAGCAAACATGCTATAAGATGCTAATATAATGACGTTGTTTTCGGTTTTCTGTGTATTTCCTATGTAACACCATTATGGCGGCCATATTGGATTTCCGCCATTTTGGCTCGTTTTAAGCTACCGAAACCTTCTATATTTAGGCAGAGTATGATGACGTGTACGAAGATACGTAAATACGGAACCCAATAAGTCACGACCCAATGTAAACGTGTTCTATATAATACACAAGATTAGAATATGTAGAAAATTGGGCTATTATGGCGGCCATCTTGGATTTCCGCCATATTGAATCATTTGAACAGGTTAATGTTATACATGAATACTAATGATATATATATTAATCTTTTCAAAGCATAAAATCAGCGAAAATGCATATGCACTGACGATTACTGTAAGTATGCTGATTGTTATAAAAATTAACAAATATTGGCGGCCATCTTGGATTTCCGCCATTTTGGACACTTTCGCCGGGCTAAAATTTTATACACCGTCCCGATTCATTGACGGCAATCAATAAGCTAAAGTAAAATGACATCAAACCTTAAGGGGCAACTCGGGTAGGGTAAACTTTTTTTTGAGGCTTTTGATCAAGTGGGGCTTAGGCTATCTGTACAATTACCTGTCAGTACTATTACTTGTCAGAACCATTACATGCCAGTACTACCAGTCAGTACCATTACCTGTCAGTACAATTACCTGTCTGTACCATTACCTGTCTGTACAATTACCTGTCAGTATCATTACCTGTCAGTACCATTACGTGTCAGTACCATTATCTGTCAGTACCATTACATGTCAGTATAATTACCAGTCAGCATCATTACTTGTCAGTACCATTACATGTCAGTACCATTACCTGTCAGTACCATTACCTGTCTGTACCATTACCTGTCTGTACAATTACCTGTCAGTACCATTACCTGCCTGTACCATT